>CATMOP010000199.1 GCA_950072225.1 uncultured Nitrospina sp. | reverse complement strand
AGACAGAAAAAGTAACGCCCTTATTAGGGGGAGGTACAATTCCCCCTAATAAGGGGGGCTAGGGGGGTTATTCCTCAACCACAACTTTCATTCCATCCAGAGCCAGCTCTACTCCTTCCGGCAGGTCGCGGGATACTTTTTCATGGTCAAAATGATGGTTGATGTGGGTCAGAATGGTTCTTTCAGGTTTCAAGGTTTCGGCGGCTTCCAGGGCCTGGGTGAGGTTGAAATGGGTTGGGTGCGATTTGAATCCGAGGGCGTTCAGAATTAGAACTTTCAATCCTTTTAATTTTTCCCGGGTGGTATTCGGGATGCCGCTACAGTCGGTGATGTAGGCGCAGTCCTTGAAGCGGAACCCGTTGATGATCAACTTGCCATGCTGGATGTCGAGAGGGGTGACCGGGATATCGCCGAAGAGGTAGGTTTTGTTTTCCAGCTCTTTGGGGACCAGTTGTGGAATGCCGCCCCCAACCTGATCGGCTTTTCCGAAAATATAGCTGAAGTTTTTATTCAGGTGGTACAAGGTTTGCGCGTTACCATAAACGGGCAGTTTGGTTTTATTGAAAAAGTTAAAACTGCGCAGTTCATCGATTCCATGAACATGGTCGGCGTGGTGATGGGTGTAAAGGATGGTATCGATTTTCCGGATTCCGTAGAGTAGGCATTGTTGCCGGAAGTCCGTGGAGGTATCGACCAGAATGGTATGGCCGTTTTGCCGGACCAGAATCGATGAACGCAAGCGCTTGTTCCGTGGATCTTTTGACAGGCAAACCTCGCAGTCGCAACACAGGGAAGGAACCCCTGTAGAGGTCCCGGTTCCTAAAAACAGAATATCCATAAAAATATATTTTCCGCCCACCAGGCGCCGGCGAGCCGCCGGTGGCTACTGGGCAAGAACTCGTTAACTCGAGATGACTCTTTGCTTGCCAAAAACAGCTATTGCTAATAGGCTCCAGCGCGTTATATTTTTCATCAGCCTTCATGCCCCGAATGGGGTATCACGCTGGTCACGCCGCTTAAATTATTGTAAGTAGGGTGCTCTCGTGTGTCAAGACTGAGAAAGATAGTGGAATGGATATATACCGCCCAACAGGGCAAATAAAACTTTTTTTGGGCCTTGTTGATCAGAATTGAATGCCTCGTGAAAATTGTGATACAGTAAACGCTTCGTTAAAAACAGATTTTATTTAGAGGAGTTGAATATGTCAGCATTAGTTGCTAAACCTGCCCCGGATTTCACTGCTCAAGCCGTGATGCCTGATGGCAGTTTTAAAGAAATCAAACTTTCCGACTACAAGGGAAAGTATGTCATTCTGTTTTTTTATCCGTTGGACTTCACATTTGTCTGCCCAACCGAAATTATTGCATTCAGTGAAAAAATTGATGAATTCAAGAAGCGGAATACCGAAGTGCTGGGGGTTTCCATCGATAGCCATTTCTCACATCTGGCCTGGAGAAATACGGACCGTAAAAAAGGCGGTCTCGGTGACATCGCCTATCCACTCGTTGCTGACTTGAACAAAAAAATTACTTATGACTATGGGGTCATGCATGAGGCAGGAATCGCCTTTCGAGGATTGTTCCTGATCGACAAAGAGGGTGTAGTTCAGCATCAGCTCATTAATAACCTACCTCTGGGAAGAAATATCGATGAAGCTTTGAGGATGGTTGATGTTCTGCAATTTCATGAAAAAAGCGGGGAAGTGTGCCCGGCGAACTGGAAACAGGGCGAAGATGGCATGAAGGCAGATCCTGCTGGATCGCAAGAGTATTTCGGCAAACATAATTAACCACTAGGCATGGGGTCTGCGAGCAATAGCTTTTGTTAGTGAGCGCGGTTATACCGGCCTGAAATTGTCGTGGAATTCGGGGCGTTTCCGACAGGAAATGCCCCTTTTTTTACCACTAGGCGTGAGGCCGACTAGCAATAGCTGCTTCTGGCGAGCAAAGAGTTGTCTGGGTTTGAGGGATTCTTGCCCAACTGCCTCCACGGCTAGTGGGCGGGACGCCGGGCTTGTGATATTCTTCCTTAACCTTTACCCTTGCAGGGCATGAAGGTTAAGGAAGAGGGCATCACGCATGCCCCGCAGGGGTCCAATGAGTAACACTCGATATGATTTTACTTTGTAATGATGACGGATTTCGCGCGGACGGGCTGAGAACCCTGTATCGGGAGCTCAGTAAGGAGGACGAGGTGATCATTGTTGCTCCGGAAACGGAGCAAAGTGCCATGGGCCACGCCATCACGCTGACCCAACCGCTCAAGGTCCGGAAGGTGGAAGAAGAAGGCCGGTTCATAGGTTATGCCGTCAATGGAACCCCCGCCGATTGTGTGAAGCTGGCCATTGTGGTATTGCTGGATGAACTGCCCCGGTTCGTAGTTTCGGGGATCAATCTGGGGGGAAACCTCGGCATTTGTGCCCTTTATTCCGGAACTGTCTCCGCCGCGACTGAAGCGATGATTATGGGGGTTCCCAGCATCGCGGTTTCGCTGGACACCTATGAAAATCCGGATTTTAATCCTGCGGCAAAATTCACCCGCAAGCTGATTTCCAAAGTCCTTGAAAAGGGAATGCCTCAGGGCGTTGTCCTGAATGTCAATGTTCCACCTGTTCCTGAAAGTGAGATTGCCGGGGTGGCTGTTACCCGTCAGGGAAGGTCACGGGTAGTCGAATCGTTTGACCAGCGAGTGGACCCCAGAAACAATACCTATTACTGGATGGCGGGTGAGATGCAGTTCGATGAAGTTAAAGAAGGGGCCGACTGCGTGATGATGGCTAAAAATTACATATCGGTGACACCCATCCATTTCGATCTTACCCATTACTCTTCCATCGCAGTGATTAAAGACTGGAACCTGGAACTTTAGTTGGCGGTCCACCAAGGGGCCAAGGGATAAAAAAACGGGAAGGCTTTTAAAAGCCTTCCCGTTTTATCGTAAACGCTTGAATTATTCCGCGGCAACTGCGTCGCGCAGGGCTTCCTTGCGGCTGAGTTTGACCCTGCCTTGTTGATCTACATCAATGACTTTGACTTTGATCTCATCACCTTCCTGAATTTCGTCACTGACATTTTTGATGCGGCGGTCACATATTTGCGAGATATGTACCAGGCCATCGGTGCCAGGGAAAATTTCCACGAAAGCCCCGAAATCGACGATCTTTTTTACCTTGCCGAGATAGATTTTTCCGATCTCGACTTCCTGTACAAGGTTTTGCACAAACTCAACGGCCCTTTTAGCAGAGTCCTCATCTGTGGAGGCGATCGAAACCACTCCATCATCGTTAATGTCGATAGTGACTCCGGTTTTGTCGATGATTTCACGGATGACCTTGCCGCCCGGTCCAATAACATCGCGAATCTTGTCTTTGGGAACCGTAATGGTGATGATTCTCGGAGCGTATTTGGACATTTCTTCTCTCGGGAATTGCAGGACTTTTTCCATTTCATCTAGAATATGCATTCTTCCTGCTTTCGCCTGTTCGAGGGCCTTGCTCATGAGTTCCCGGTCCAGACCCGCAATTTTGATATCCATTTGCAGGGCGGTGATGCCGTTAGGGGTCCCCGCTACTTTAAAATCCATATCACCGAGATGGTCTTCGGAACCGAGGATATCAGAAAGAATCGCGACCCGGTCGCCGTCCTTGATCAGCCCCATGGCAATGCCCGCAACAGGGGCTTTGATAGGAACCCCCGCATCCATCAGTGAGAGCGAACCTCCACACACGGAAGCCATGGAGGAGGAACCGTTGGATTCAAGAATCTCGGAAACAATCCGGATGGTGTAAGGAAATTTATCCTTTGCCGGCAGGATAGGTATCAGAGCCCGTTCAGCGAGCATTCCGTGGCCCACTTCACGCCGTCCGGGACCTGAAAGAAACTTGACCTCTCCGGTACAGAAAGCCGGAAAATTGTAGTGCAGAAGAAAAGATTTAGTGCCCTTAAGCTCTAAACTGTCTATCCGTTGTTCGTCTGATGAAGTTCCCAAGGTTGTGGAGACCAGAGCCTGGGTTTCGCCACGGGTAAAAATAGCGGAACCGTGTACCCTGGGCAAATAGCCGACCTGAATGTTAATGGGGCGGACATCGACCAAGCCCCTGCCGTCTACCCGATGCTGCTTGTCGAGAATTAGGTTACGCACGATGTCTTTTTCCAGGTCATGGAAGATTTCTTTAATCGCGCCGGCTTTCTCTTCTTGTTCTTCCGGGCTCAAATGACTCTTGAGGTCCTCGCGAATTTGCTTGATGGCATCGCTGCGTTCGTGTTTGCCGGAAATTTGCATTGCCTCAGCAAGCTTAGCCGCAGCCTTTTCGTGAATTTTATTTTTCAGTTCTTCATCCACTTGTGGTGCTTCTACCACGAGTTTTTCCTTGCCCAGAAGTTCACGTAGCTTGATCTGAATTTCGATCAACTTTTTAATTCTTTCGTGACCGAAATCAAGGGCCTCCATCATATCGTCTTCACTCACTTCTTTAGCACCCGCTTCAACCATTACGATTCCATCTGATGTTCCAGCCATGACCAGATTCAGATCGCTATTGGCCGTATCCTCATATGTGGGATTAAAAATCAGCTTGCCATCAACCCGAGAAATACGGGCTCCGGCAATAGGGGTCTCGAA
>CATMOP010000198.1 GCA_950072225.1 uncultured Nitrospina sp. | reverse complement strand
CGAAACGGACTTCTGCCTTGGCAGGATGGACATTCACATCCAGTAAATGTGGATCCATCGTCAAATAAAGGAACATCACCGGGTGCTGACCTTTGGGCAACAGGTGACTGTAACCCTGTTGGGTGGCATGTAGAATAACTTTGTCCCGGACAAAGCGGCCATTGATAAAACAGTACTGAGCGGACCGATTTGAGCGGGTATAAACTGGACTCGACACATAACCTTTCAATTGGTATTCCCCCGATTGGGCCTCCACCTCCAGCAGAGATTTGGCAAGGTCGGCCCCGAACAATTCAGCAATCCGGTAATGCAGCTGATCGGTGGGCAGGGTGTTGATCACTTCACGGCCATTATGGGTTAGAAGGAATTGAATGTTAGGATAAGCCAGTGCCTGTTGCGTGATGACCTGGGTGATGTGTGAAAATTCTGTAGAGTCCCCCTTTAAAAACTTACTGCGTGCAGGAGTCACATAGAAAAGCTGGGCTACTTCCAGGGTTGTTCCTTGTGGGCAGGCAACATCCTTTTCTTCCAATATCTCGCCACCTTCAACTACGATCAACTTTCCGCCCTCACTTTCGTTCCGGGCACTGGTGCAACGGACTTTAGCAACCGAAGCGATACTTGCCAGAGCTTCTCCGCGAAATCCCAGCGAATGAATGGTCTCGAGGTCTTCAAACCTGGAGATTTTGCTGGTGGCATGGCGAGAAAAGGCCAAACGACATTCTTCAGGAGCCATACCCATACCATTATCCATAATGCGGATTTTCTTTTTTCCTCCCCCTTCAATGTCCAGTCGAATTAGTGTTGCCCCAGCATCTATAGAGTTTTCGACCAATTCCTTGACCACGGATGCGGGACGCTCCACCACCTCCCCAGCGGCAATCTGGTTAGCCAGGTCTTCAGAAAGGATGCGAATTTTCGGCGATGTTTTTTGGGAGGAAATAGACATAAAAATCCTTCAGTTTAATCGAGAAAGGTCCGATCATTTTTTTAAAGCAAATCAGAATCGATTGCAAGACAATTGGTGATATGATTAATTAAGATGAAATAGGGAGATGCCCCGTTGGACAATCATTTCTTCGAAAGAAATTTTAAATCATTGAAAACCAGTGGTTCCCCGTCGCAAGACCTCCCGGAAATTCTATCAGAAAAAATTTCAGTGATAGCGACGTCTTCCGGCCAACCCACCCTGCGTTTTGAAAATATCTTGCTCCACAGTAGTTATGACCCGGAAAAGGAGGCTCACCGTTTCGCCGAAAAACTGCAAGTGGGAGCCCGTGTCTGCCTGTATGGTTTTGGGCTCGGTTACCATCTTGATGCTATTCTGGACAAAATTGGTCCTGATGGATATCTGCTTGCCATAGAGCTCAACCCAGAACTCCTCACAGCGGCCCTGACATTGAGGGACCAGACTCGAATTTTTGAAGACCACCGTTTTCATTTGATTTATGGACCGGATGAGGAAGAGGTTTCCCGTGAAATATCTCATGAAATGGAACGTGTTACCAGAGACCATGCGGACCAGCTTGAAGTTTTTTTTCATGCGCCCTCCTTCAAATGTATTCCATCTACCTTTCCCTCTCTCACCAATGCCTTGGAAGTTTTGTTGCTTGAGCGTCGGTTTCCGGCAATATTCGGCAACCTGGAAAAAGCCAACTATTCATTAAACCGTGAGATTGTAACAAGTTCTCCAGGCATCAACGTTTTGAAAAACTCAGAAAAAGGAAGGCCGGGCCTTCTAGTCAGTGCGGGCCCATCTCTCGATCTTATTCTTCCCTATCTGCATCGTATGCAAAAAGAATTTTTGATCGCCTGTGTGGATACCGCTTTTCCCATTCTTGTAAAGAATAATATTCAACCGGATCACGTATTTTCTCTGGACCCGCAAATAGACAGTGCTGGACACTTTGTGGATTTTCCAGCGGGAAAAACAAGGCTGGTCTTTACGCCAACCGCCAACCACAATGTGCTGAAAATTTTTTCCGGTGAACGCTACGTAGTTTATAAAGAGGGGCACCGCCTTTCAAAGGATAGCAAATCCGCCATGAAAGAAAAAGGCACCACACGGGCAGGCGGATCGGTCGCCTGCCTGGCACTCGATATGTTGATCCATGTTGGCTGCGACCCGATTTTTTTGATCGGTCAGGATTGCGCCTTTTCCGGAAACCGCTATTATTCCAGCCAATCCCAGTTTAACAATCAACTTCAAAGCAAAATTATAAGAACGACACCTCTTGGAAAACTGCATCATGATAAAGCTCTGGAGAAAAAACAGCTGGCGGTGCAATGTACCCAGGGTAACCCCCTGGTTACTGACCAAGTCATGTATAGTTATCTGCGTACCCTGGAACATATCATCAAAGCCAACCCAGGCACGCGTGTATTCAACCTTTATTCCCACGGTGCTGAAATTGAACATGCTCCGGTTTTAGGTTCGGCCAATGAAATAAAACGCCGGGCCTTTATGCCAACAATCTAAAATTTATGGCTTCATTCACAAAATATCTGCCACATCTGGGTGTTACCGCCCTCATCATTTTTCTCGCTGTAGATTATTTTCCGCCAGACCAGAAACTTTCCGACCCCTCATCCACTGTGGAAAAACTGCAACTGAAAGAAGAAGGCAGTCGTAATGAGGGCAGTCATCGGGAAGGGAGCCATCGCGAGAGTGAGGAAAGGCCCAACCTTTCACAAGAAGAACGGGAAAGGCGAATGGGAATATTCCATTACAACGAAGGGAATAAGTTTTTTAAGGAAAGAAATTTTGCCGAAGCCATCATCCTCTACGAAAAAGCCCTTCATCACCACAAGGGATTTAAGGAAGCCACCATTAATCTGAGCACCGCCTATATGAAAAACAAGCGGTTCGACAAAGCATTGGAAACGCTTCAGGCGGGTCAAAAGAAATTCCCCGAGGACCCACTGATCGATTATAACCTCGCCTGCTATTATTCTTTGACGGAAAACCTGGAACCCGGACTGTCAGCTCTGCAAAAAGCCGTGGAAAAAGGCTATAAACAATTTAAACAAATGGAAGCCGATCCTGATCTAAACAACCTGAGACAATCTGGCGAATATCAAGCCTGGAAAAAAAAGATACCCGCGATCTGATTTCTGGCACCCTCCGTAAAAACTATTTTTTACGATTCCGTCAAACAGACCTGACCGGAAGAATTAATCTTGAGTCCCATCTTGCCGCTCAACAAGGAAAGCATGGGAGAGCCTATGAATTCTTTCCGCCACCCCTGAAACAGGAAATGTTCTTCCATATCCAGCTTTTGTTCGAAGTGAGTCACAAAACTGTGAATCTGTTTTCGGTCTGCCAGAACACTTGGCTCAATTTTCAATTCTTCACATCGAATCTGTACATAAGCCGAGAGCAATTCTTCAACTCCCCGGGTCGTGGTATGCCCATTATTTTCCGGAAGAATGATAAGATCCTCTTCCGGCATTTTCATAGCTCTTTCGATCGCGGACAAAATAGGTGTCCCACTTTTACCCAACTCTTTTTGGTGGAAACCCCGAAACCCGGATATCGCTTTTAAATCTCTCGGAATTTTGCGAGCTATTTCCAATAGTGTTTCATCCCTAACGATATTTTTAGGCAGGCAATTCCGTTTAACAGCTTCTCCTTCCCGCCAAGCTACAAGTTCCTTGAGTATCGTCAGGTTTCGGGGTTTCAGGCTACGCAGGTTTTTAATTTTCATGAATCGTTTCTGCGGGTCTGGCAAAGCAAATGTTTGGGGGTCTTCCCAATTCAGAACCTCTCCTTTAACCCAGTCCAGGCGATTCATCTTTTTTAATCGTTCGACCAGCTTGTTGTAAACGGGTACCAGATAACGGACATCGTCAATAGCGTATTCAATCTGGCTTTGACTTAAAGGGCGGCGACACCAGTCTGTATAAGTTTCAGATTTATGAATCTTTTTTCCCAGAGCTTTATGCACAATTTTAGCAAAGGAAATCTGGGCTCCCCATCCCACCAGGGTGGCGGCGATTTGGGTATCAAACACCGGAGGAATGACCTGACCACAGAGACGTACCAGAATTTCAAGATCCTGACGCGCAGCATGAAAAATTTTTATTTTCGCAGGATCTTTTAACAATTCCAGCAACGGAGTTAAATCAGAAAGCAAAATGGGGTCGATCGCGGCAAAGTGCTCTCCACTGGATACCTGAATCAACCCGATACGGTGAAAATAAGTCGTTTCTCGGACAAACTCCGTATCTACCGCAAGAATTTCGGCAGACTGTAGGTTATCGCAAAACACCTTCAACTGGTCCGCAGACGTGATGTACATAAATGAACCTATAAATTTAGTTTGTCATTCAGCAGAAACCTGCTCATTCATAAAAATTAGAATTATAGGGGAATCGGCCCCATAAGAATAGGATGAAAAGAATAAATGGACGAAACCACCAAAGTACAGAACATAAAAAAAGGACACGGAGCTTATAAAGCTCCATACCCTTTTTATTCAATCAAAATCGGTTAAAACATTTACAATCAACGATCCTCTAGTTGATATTCGTCTTTTGAAGTTTTTTGGTTGTCTCAATCCTGGGAACGGTTTTCTTTTTCACCAAAGTCGATCAAATTCTGTTCGCCATGCTTCCAAAAT
>CATMOP010000197.1 GCA_950072225.1 uncultured Nitrospina sp. | reverse complement strand
ATTCAAATCTATCCCCATAAACTGTATAACCTAGGTTAGCATAAAATGGAACCACATACTCCTGTGAAAATAAAATTATTTTTCTGTATTCTCGTCCCTTCGCGACTGTCTCACCAAATTCTACCAGCTTTTTTCCAATGCTTTTTCTTTGAAAATCAGAACAAACTGCTATCTGTCTCAATCGGATTGTTTCCTCATTTTGAGGGGAAAGAATTAACGTCCCAATCATAGCATTTTTACTAAAACCGGAGATATGAATGTCATCTAAGTCTTCTTTCAGCTCTTCCTGTGAAAATGATAACTCCAGGGGTTCCCGAAGGACTTCTTCACGAATCGCTAATGCTTTTCTATAATCCTTTGAACCAAAAGCAATTTCTTTGATGCTGAGGGTATTCATCTATAGAGTAATTAGTTTCTAAGTAAACCTTTTTAATATAAAAACAGTAAAATTATAAAAAGAAGATATATAACTTTCGTGCTTATTTTGTTTAATTTTATCATCCTGTCAATGTTCAAATTATTGATAAATGATGGAATTGGAAAGAGTAAATAACATGAGGAGCAGGCTAAAAATATGGATAAACAAATGAATAGCGTTATTACATGTGACCTTGACGGCAAACTAGAAACGTACAATGAAGGTGCCGAAAAACTTTTTGGATATACACCGGAAGAAATAATTGGTAAAGGCCGGGTAAGTGATTTTAGTCCAGGCCAGGTGGTATTGGGCCATGTGGTCAACTGGCTTGATGAAGCTGTGAAAAAAGGAGCCTGGGAAGGAGACACGGTTTTTCTGCACAAGGATGGTCATGAAATGCCCTGTCATATTAAAATCACCCCCACAAAAGGAAAAAATGGCGAACACATAGGTTATTGCGGCGTGACAACGCTTTTGGAGACTAAGACACCGGATCAGGTACGGCCCAAAATAAGCCTGATGACTAAGGTTTTTACCTGGCTCGTTATCATGCGCCTGCCTTTTCTCACTGCTACCATTGTACCCATATTAGTAGGCGCCGCCGTTGCTCATCTTCATTTCGACGTGAGCTGGGGCTGGCTGGGGTTGACGCTCCTGGGAGCCAGTTTACTTCACATTGGGACAAATACCGCCAATGATTACTTCGACCATACCAGTGGTACGGATAAAGCGAATTATAATTATATGGTGCCATTCTCCGGGGGAAGTCGCAGCATCCAGATGGGCCTCATTTCAGCAAAGGGAATGCTCACTGTGGCTCTGGTGTCATTTGCTCTCAGTGCGGTAGTTGGAATACCTTTAATCCTAAAAGCGGGTCTGCCGGTATTGTGGCTAGGGCTGATTGGATTTGTGTCCGGATTCTTTTATACGGCACCACCCTTCAGGTTTGCTTCGTGGAAAGGCATGGGAGAATTACTCATCGGTCTCAATTTCGGGCCGCTCATGGTTGCAGGGAGTGCTCTTGTCCAGACCGGCAAGCTACTGCCGGAGGCATTCCTGGCCGGAATTCCCATTGGTTTTCTGGTAGCAGCTATTGTTTACATCAATGAGTTTCCGGATCATAATAGCGATAAGGCCACAGGAAAAAATACCTTGATCGTTGTATTTGGCCCGGAAAAAGCCAGAATCGGTTACGTACTGCTGATCGCAGGCGCTTTTGTGAGTATCGTGGTCATGGCTTTGAATGGAACCTTCCCGATGCTGAGCATGATTGCTCTGGCGGCATGCTATTTTGGGGTAAAAGCTGTTAAAACGCTGTATCAATACTACGATAATCGACTTCTAAAACCTGCAAATGCCGGTACAATAAATATGCACTTTGTCGCAGGAATTCTCTTCTGCATCGGAATCTGGCTGGGAACTCCTGTTTAGTTCCTGATTCGCAGGATCCCGTTCTGCGCAATTCGATAGAAAGGTCCTTTTACTAGGGATCTTTTTATTATAACTACATTGCATATTTGAATATGACAAATCATATTTGAAATGCCATGAAACAGAAAAAAATCTCCTCTTAGTTTATTGTATTACTTATCAATTATCACTTTCGTAGTTTCGAATGAAGGAGAAAACAGAGTAAATTCGGTGACAGTATGTGTAGAAAAAAAAACTATTACTATCAATTAAATGTGCCTTTCATTCTATAACCATTACTTATACCATTAACAAGAAAGTTCCAATAGAACGAGCCTTCTCAACATGCAACAGCAACACTGTACACAGAATAAAAAAGATAATTTCAAAATAGATTTCATTTTATTTCAAATCCCGACGATATTAAAGTTGACGTTTGTTTGCAATGTATGGGCACTCAAATTACAAGAATAGAAGAGGAAAATAACAATGAAGTTACAGGATAAGCTGAAAGAAATGATTCCGATCTGGAGGGAAGAAAAAAAGGAAGTTCTCTCTACCTACGGAAAAAAGAAGATTGCTGATGTAACTGTCGCTCAGGCTTTCGGTGGAATGCGTGGTATTAAGGGTATGATCTGTGACACTTCCGTTGTTGAACCGAATAAAGGGTTGATTATTCGTGGTCATCCGCTTTTAACAATCAAGGAATTATTGCCTGAAGAAGTGTTTTATTTGTTGCTCACTGGTGAAAAACCTGATAAAGAAGCCACAGCCGCCCTTCAGAAAGACTTGGCAGACCGAAGTGAAGTTCCTGGTTACGTATGGGATGTTCTGAAAGCGATGCCTGAAGATTCACATCCAATGTGCATGTTGGATACCGGGATACTTGTCATGGAAAGGGAATCTGAATACCGGAGAAGATATACTGAAGGTATGCGGAAAACTGAGTACTGGGAACCCATGCTTGAAGATGCACTGAGATTGCTTGGTGTATTGCCGGGTATGGCAGCTGGAATGTACCGTATTCGGTATAAAAAAGGCGATTCCATCCCGTACGATAAGGGTTTGGACTGGGGAGCTAATTACGCAAAAATGCTTGGAATCAACGATCCGACAGGTAACTTTACCAGACTTATAAGGCTCTACCTCATGTTCCATTGTGATCATGAGGGTGGTAATGTGAGTGCAAACACCTGCCATACTGTTGGGTCAGCGCTTTCGGATGCGTTCTATTCAGTGTCTGCAGGACTGAATGGATTATCTGGACCGCTTCATGGCTTAGCGAACCAGGAATGCCTGGGATGGGTGCTGGAAGTCATGGACAAATTTGGAGGAACTCCATCCGAAGAACAGATAGAAGAAATGGCGTTCGAGACTCTCCGGGATGGGAAAGTAATTCCCGGATATGGCCATGCTGTATTGCGGGTAACCGATCCGCGTTTTACCGGTTTCAATGAGTTCGGAAAACAGTATCTGGCGGACGATCCCGTATTCATGACTGTAGACCGTGTGTTCAACATAGTGCCGAAAGTACTTGAGGCTTTTTCAAAAGAACGGGTTGATGCAGGCAAAGCTCCGATTGCAAACTTCTGGCCCAATGTTGATGCTGGCTCAGGGGCATTGCTTTATCATTACGGCCTTACGGAATTCCAATACTTTACCGTACTGTTCTCCGTATCTCGAACCATGGGAATGCTATCGCAATTAGTCCTTAACAGAGCCCTAGGGACACCGCTTACACGGCCAAAGTCAGTGAGTACAAAATGGGTTAAAGAAAATATTCAATGACAGTAGACCAATGCAGGTCAACTTGCATTATCTGAATTCACTCAGATAATGCACTAAAAACTAATGTGTGATTGATTTTTCACACAGAAACAACGTACAAAATTATAAAAGGAGAATTACCATGTCCATAAACAAGCTTGGTTTGATTGGCGGGGGAAATATCGGCGGCGTTCTCTTTGCCGAAGCGGCGAAAAGACGTTTGGCCAAGAGGATCGGTTTCATGGATATAAAACCTCCGGATTTAGCCAAAGGCAAGGCGCTGGATATTGCGGAAGGGGCACCGACCATTTCCACCGATATTCATTACGACGCTGGGAAAGAATTCAACGTCCTGGAAGGTTCGGAAATCGTGATCAATACGGCTGGCGTTCCGCGGACCAAGCGCCCTGACGGTACGATTCCCACCCGCGAAGAACTTTTGCAGACCAACGTCAAGATCACCAAGTCAGTGGCTGAAGGCATTCAAAAGTATTGTCCGGATGCGACCATTATTTCGATCGCGAATCCGCTGGATGCTATAGTTTATACGCTGTATAAGATTTTGCAAACCCCGAAAAATAAATTGATGGGTATGGCCGGTCAGTTAGACAGCGGCCGCTACCGATATTTCGTGGCTCAGGAAGCCGGGGTATCGGTGGAAAACGTTGAAGCCCTTGTTTTAGGCGGACACGGCGACAATATGGTTCCAATCCGGTCATGCTGCCGCGTCGGCGGTATGCCGGTGGAGAAATTCGTATCCAAGGAAGCTTTGGATGCAATCGAAACCCGCACCCGTAAAGCCGGCGGCGAAGTCGTCGGTTTAATGGGCATTGGTTCCGCCTTCGTGTCTCCTGCCTGGGCAGCATTGGATATGGCCGAAGCGATCATTTACGACAAAAACAAGATCATTGCCACCTGCGCATTGCTGGAAGGCGAATACGGGGTAAACGGTTTGTTCGTTGGAGTACCGGCAATACTGAACAAAGACGGCATGGCCAAAGTAATCGAAGCTGATTTGAATTCCGAAGAAAAAGAAGCGCTGGCA
>CATMOP010000196.1 GCA_950072225.1 uncultured Nitrospina sp. | reverse complement strand
GGAGACGATAGAGGAGATACCTCCCGGTTCCACCGTGGTTTTTTCAGCCCATGGCTCCCCCCCAGAGGATTTTGAAAAGGCGGAGCTGCGGGGCTTACGGGTGATAGATGCCGTTTGCCCTCTAGTCACCAGGGTCCATAACGAGGCAAAAAAATATCAGAAGGAAGGATTCGCGTACAACCATCAACTGGGTGAAGATGTTTATCTGGTCTTTCAAGGAAAAGACAAAAAAGGCCGTGTTGTAAGACTGTTATTGACCAACCCGAAATCCGAAAATGCTAAAAAATCCGGTGAAAATATCGCACTCACTCTCTCATATATCGAAAAACCGGAAGACCCTGATGTGTACCGCATCAAAGACGGCGATTTCTAACTTTTGATTTAGTAGGCTGGAAGAAACTTTTGCAGTTGGGAAGTTGCCAGCTGACATTGTTTTGAAGAATGTTATATTAATATCTTGCTGACTATGCTTTGTTTAATATTGGAAATAGGAGAATGTTGTGAAAAATAAAAAACAAGTGGGAAAGGCGTTGGGCAGGGTTGCCAGTGGTCTTTTTGTAGTTACCGCTAAATGTGAAGACAAAGAGGATGCGGTTCTGGCAAGCTGGGTCAACCAATGTTCGTTCGACCCGCCTGCTGTAACCATTGCGTTGGCGACTTTGCGCTCGGCCCGGCTTCTGGTTGAAGCATCGGAGGCCTTTATTGTAAATGTTTTGCCTAAAGATGATATGGCCCTATTAAAGCATTTCAGCCGCCCCCCTGAAGATATATTCAAGGGCGTAAAAACCCGTAAAGGATTAGAGGGTATTCGTATTTTAAGTGATGCGGTGTCTTATTTGGAATGCGAAGTGGTTCAGGCAATGCAGGCCGGAGACCATGTTCTATACGTCGGCGAAATTGTAGGTGGAAAAACTCTCAAAGGGGGAGACCCTTATATCCATGTCCGGGATAACGGATTTAATTATTGATCGAGACCGATCATTTTCAGAAAGTCGGTTCTGGTGATTGCCCAATACGTGCCGGTGGTGAGAAACGCGATTGCGCCGAGAATCAAAGCGCTCAGTTTGACCATGCGTTTTGGATCATTATCGTAAAGTTCTTTCAGGTCTCCAGCCATGCTTTCCACAACTCCCTCGTTGGCGGATTTGCGAAATGTTTTGTCGATGGCATCGCGGCCGTAAATGATCCCGAAGATCACTGCGATAATCAGTATTTCAATAGCGCCTATCATGTTGTTATGGTAAAGGGGGCGGAATGTTCGATGTTAACCTTTGTTTCGGGGTACCACCCGGTTCGTTAGTTTTTTCTCTCCGGAGGCCGGGGCGGCATTTTTAGCGCAACGGAACCCATAGTCATCCATGCGGCTTTTTGGGTTCCCACTATTGCGGAATGTTGAGTAAATAAAACCTTTCATATCCCGCCATGACCCGCCACGGACAACTTTAAATTCCCCCCCAATGGGTCCTCTGGGGTTCGCGTATTCTGATTGTTCATTATAATACTCGCGATCATACCAGTCGTCCACCCATTCTTTAACGTTTCCCGCCATGTTATGTAATCCATAAGGACTTTGTCCCTCTGCCAAGGCCTGCACCGGCACCATGACGTTGTGCTTTTCTTCCTTGGTCCAGGTCTGGAAATAGCGAGCCAGAGTATTGGATGGAGAAATGTTGCCCCAAGGATAAGCTTGAGCAGAGGTGCCCCGGGCGGCTTTTTCCCACTCGGCTTCTGTGGGCAGGCGGTTTTTTCCCCATTTGCAATACGCGTCCGCCGCCTTCCAGGTGATATTATTGATAGGATAGTTCTCAAGGCCGGGGCGGGGGTGGAAGCGACTGTCATAGTAAAGTGTTCCAAACTTGTTATCGAGATAATATCCTTTTACATTGTCCAACGTATTCAAAAATTCAGCGAATTTCCCGGCGGACACCTCGTATTTATCGATCCAATATGAATCCAGATAAACGCGATGCTCAGGCGCTTCATCCTCCAGGGACCTGTTGGATCCCATTATAAAAAACCCGGGAGAAACGAGGATCATGTTCTTGGGGTCTGCTTTTTCAACCGAGCTTGGCCTATTCCCAGAAAGGGCTCCTTCCGCTCTCCCGCTTTGCGGAACCTGTAACTTTAAAAGATTTTTGGCTTCTTCGCTGAAGGGACCATTTTTTTCCATCTGCAGGTAAGTTTGCAGACTGCGCTGTGATTTTTTTGGTTGGTGGGATTTAAAATAAATCCATCCTTTAAAAAACTGCAAATCCGCTCTACGAGAATAAGGAGCGGGTACCTCCTCGATATCTCCAATCATGCCTTGGGCAATTTCTGCGGGGTTTTCCGAAAGAACCTTTTCATACCATTCCCTTGCTTGGCTATATTGTTTTTGCAGGAGCGAATAAAATCCTAGGTTCATTTGCGCGAGAGCTTTAAGTTGGCCGGCTTCTTCACTCTTCTTCATCCCCCGAAGCGTCCAGGCCGAAGCCATAGGCAGGTCATGAAGCCGATAATACGTCCAGCCAAGCTGGATGTAGTTGCGCAAATTTTTCTGATCTTGATCTATGAGAAAACGGTATTGTACGATGGATTGGTGGAAATCTTTCATTCTGTAAAAAGCTTCAGCAAGTCCTTCATGAATTTCAGTATGGCCCGGAAATTGGGTTTGAACACTTTTGAGCGTTTCAATAGCCAATTTTTGGTGTCCCATTCTCCTATAGGTTGAAGCGATGTTGAGATGATTTTGCAGATTCATAGGTTGGATACGGACAAGAAGTTTCAGGTGCAACAGGGCGGAAATGAGTCGATTGTCCTGCAAATAAAGGTTGGCTAGCATTCGATGAGCAGAACTGAAGCCGGGATCGATTTGAACGACTTGCAGAAACGCGTTGATCGCCTGGGTGGCTTTTCCGGATTCCTGCAACACCAAGCCAAGGTTAAACAGGGTGGATATATTTCCGGAATCTGCTTTTAATGCCAGGTTGTAATGTTTGATGGCTTGCTGTGGTTTTTTCAACTCTGAATAAATGTTTGCCAGGTTATTTTGTGCGTCTATCGATTCAGAATTGATGGCAGTGGATATTCCCAGATAAAATATGGCCCTTTCCAGTTTCTGATTCTTATAATAAACCATTCCGACATTTGAAAAATAAGCGCCCAGGGTTTGCCGGGTATTCAGATTTTTCATGAAATAGGGAGTTTTTGCTTTTGCCAAAGTTCCAAATCGTTGCAGGTAGAAGCTGTCCGGATAGGAAACTCCCCGCTCGGTGGTTTCGATATTGACCTTCACGGCATCCCGCTCATAGCGGACGAAAAAATGGTTTGGAAGCGCGACACCATAAAAGGGGAGCCCAAGTTTCTGTCCAAGAATTAAATATAAAAGGGAGAGGTTCATGCAATAACCTTTGTGGGTGTGCAACAGGCCATGGAGGAAAAGCTCCTCGGGATTAATGGGAACGCCCCTTTCATCTACCTGGTCGGTATAGCGATAGCCTGCCTCATCATGTATGACGGTTCGGATGATTCGGATTATGTCTTCGGGCCTATCCAGTCCGCTTAATTTGTGCTTGGCTGAACGTATAATTATTTGGATTTCTTCTTTCAATGGAGCCAAATCCAAGGAAGGTTTCCAGTGCTTCGAAACCATTAGAAGGGTTTCTAATAGGTCGGGCTGAGTGTTATCATCCTCTTGGATTTTCAGTAGCCGAGTTTCTATATTCCCCACAAACAGGGGATTGCTAGAAGCGATTATCGGATGTAAGATGTAGGAAAATAGTAAGAAAAGAACAGGGATGTATATAAATCTCTTGGGTCGCATAAAAACCAGAAGCTAGGAATTACAAGGTTTATTAATCATTATACCAGAAGGCGAATTTGGGGTGCTAAAGAAACAGGATCGGCTTTTAAGAGTTTTTTTTATCGGGAGAAATAAATGAAGATTTTAGTAGCGGAAGACGACCTGGATAATGCCCGGCTACTCGAAAGCATACTCAAAAAAAACGCTCATACTGTGGAAGTGGTGGGTGATGGTGAAGAAGCCCTCAAGAGGTTGAGAGGGGGGCGGTTCGATGCTCTCCTGACCGATTGGATGATGCCGGAAATGGATGGAGTGACTCTTATTCAGAGAGTCTCAGGGCTGAAGTTGAAACAACCCCGTTTATTCTGATGGTTACTGCTGTCGGGGATGATGACTCGCGTCAGCAGATACTTCAGGCTGGTGCCGATGAATTTTTAATCAAGCCCTACCAGTCCGAAGATGTGGTTCGGGCTTTATCCGATGGTTTCGCCCGGTTCACACAACCCGAGCCAGAAGTCAGCGTGATAAAACCGGTTCGAGTTAATGGCCTTCCACCTTTTGTTGGAGTTGTGATCACTGCTGGTAGGGGAAGTCCGCTAAATATTTCTAAACTCTTTGATTCCATCAGCAAAGATGCTTCTTATTTTGTTGTTCAACATGATCCTGAATGGATGACGGAGCCTCTTGCTCAGCAGATTCAACAGGAAACCGGTTTTCCGTGCCATATTGCGTCACAGAACTTGCAACCGGAAGAGGGCCATATCTATCTTGCTCCTGGCGATCACCATATGGTGATCAATCCTCCTCCCGTATCACTAGGGTTGAACCAGAAGCCAAAGGCAAATTTTATGCGGCCTTCGGCAGATGTTC
>CATMOP010000195.1 GCA_950072225.1 uncultured Nitrospina sp. | reverse complement strand
GCAAGGGTTTTACTGCGTGTTCAATCCGTATTTGCGGCTCAACGGATTCTTGCTCGTCGCCCCCGTGATATTTCACCTTAACTTTTATGCCCCGCAGGGGTACAAAGCTAGTGGGATGGAAGCATTTCACGGTTTATGGCTCCTGCGCAAATAATATACAGAAAGGTTTAAGGCAATCTCTATTTATTCGGTATTTTTTTTCTAAGGCAACTCGCAGGCCCTTAAAAAATAAGTGCCGCTCAAGGCAAAAAGCAATTTTTAGAGATGCCCTTACCGCAGACCCTCCTTCCTGGAAAAAACAGGGAAGGCCGACAGTAAACAGGCGGAACGAATTATAGCCTGCATTATTCGGGTTGTCTTTGAAAATTTTTTTGTTTTTTTTGCTCTAAGATAGTATTAAACACCATTGAGTTTCACCACCAGTTTCTTGCGGGAGAGATATGGAAGATTTAGTTAAAACTCCAGTATTTGCAGATAACAACTTGATCAACCTGTACCATTTGAACGAGTTGTACCAGAACATCGCAGCGGAAGTTTCCCAGCGTATGCGGGAAACGCACCAGATTGATATTCCCATCACTTCCGGAATCTGGGGCGGCACATATCTTATTGCCCATCCCAACGGTTTGGCTAAAAGACGCATCTGGAGGTTTTATTGCATCGTAAATCTTCCACAAAATACTCCTTTGGACCAACATGCGAATCTGGAGAGGCTGGTCTCAATATATTGCGATGTGTTCAAGGAGGGGTTTTCGCCGCATTTGGAGTTAAAACTAGAGATGTGGGGCGGGCGCCTTCCTTTCAGCAACTCTGCCAAGCCCAGCCTGACCCTGCACATGGAAGACACCACCGAAACGGTAAGGTGGCTGAGGGTGTTTTTTGTTTGGAATCATGTTCCTTGGGAGGAGTCGATCATCAGCGATACTGTAAGGATCGTCAAGGAATATAAAGAATTTTTTGACCTGAAAAAAGGCCCGGTAGTAAAAGACGCAAAAGAAATTAAATACCTTCTCCAGGACATTATTATTATCTACCGTACTCTGAAAAATGCCTGCAGTGAAGATTTTCAGGAACATGCCAACTCGATCATTGAAAAAATGACGGAACGGTTTATGGCGGGTCTGCACGATCGGGATGAAATCATCGACCTGTATGAAATGGTGTTTAAAAACGCACTGATTTACGGTTTTGAGGAAAGTTTGGAAGCGCCCTTCGGGAAAGCCGGCCTCAATATCCAGGATGTGGAAAACTGGCCGGTAGAAAAAATCAACTGGGTGCCCGATGAGTTGAAGGAAAAGCTCATTCCCCCGATTCAGCAAGTGTTTGCCGGATTCAAGAAGGAGTTGGAAAAAGAGAAGTTATAAAAACGATACCCTGAGAAAACAGTCAGTCCTGCAACACGGAAACAAAATCTTCAAGGCTTTCAAAGATCAGTTCTGCGCCTGCAAAATTTATATTGCGATTCAGAGGGTTTCGCAAAATGATGCAGGGCATTCCCGCCTCCTTGGCCGCATGGAGTCCTTTCAGCGCGTCTTCAAGTACAAAGCATTCAAAAGGGGCACACCCCAGTTTTTCTGCGGCGTTTATAAAAATATCAGGGTGCGGTTTTTCTTTGACGGCAGACTCTTTACCAAGAATAACCGGGAACAGATTCAGTGCGCTGGCATTTTCTAGAATATAACGAATGTCCTTGGCCCAAGACCCCGAGGCAATGGCCAGTTTGTATTTGACCGACAGGGTCTCTGCCATGCTTTGGGCCAAGGGAAATAGTTTGATCTCTCCACTCTGGCAAAAGCGGGAATACACTTCGAACTTTTGTTTTCTCAGGTCAGCCGGATCTACATCCAGGTTAAGGTTATGGCGTTCGATCTCTCCCGCTATTCCTTTTCCTTTCGAGGTCCATTCCACCCAATATTCTTCCTGGTCCAAGGTGTGCCCGTATCTTTCAAAAACTTCGTTATAAGCCCGGTAGTGGAAGGGTTCCGAGTCGGCCAGCAATCCATCAAAGTCCAGAATGGCGGCCTTGCAGTGGGTGAGAAGGGAATGCAGTCTGTTTTTTAATGAGGAAGGATCCGTCATGCCAGGTTATTCCAGAATTTTTCCGAACCGTTCAAACCGAACCCAGTTATCAATGCGATCCCAGGACCAGTAAATCATAAGCGCTTTGCCGCGGATTTTTTTAATATTTAAAAATCCCCAATAGCGGCTGTCCTGGCTGTTTTCCCGGTTGTCGCCCATCACAAAGACATAACCTTCGGGAACCAAAACCGGGCCGAAGTCATCTCTGGGTACAAAGGAATCGTTTGAAGCCGGGTCTGTATGGCGGGCATGGGTATCTTCAAAAAGTTTTTTATTGATATAAATTTTTTGTCGCCGTACTTCCAGGAAATCCCCCGGCAGGCCGATCACGCGTTTAATAAAATCCCGCCTTTCATCCTTGGGAAATTTGAAAACGATGATGTCTCCTCTTTGCGGAACTTTAGAAAACAAAACGATATCGTCAAACAGTTTGATATCAAGAAAAGGGATTTCGTTGGGGATATGCGTGCCATAACTGAATTTGGAAACTAGAATGTGATCCCCGATAAGGAGTGTGTTTTCCATAGAGCCGGAGGGGATTTTAAATGCCTGGATTATAAAGGTGCGAATCAACAAGGCGAGAAGCAGGGCGATAAGAATGGCCTCGGTATACTCGCGGGCAATACTCTTTTTTGGGGCTTCGGCTTCTTTATCCGCAGCGTCATGGAGGGTATTATTTGTCATCGGTCCTCAACACTGCGAGAAAGGCTTCCTGGGGAATCTCCACGCTACCCACCTTTTTCATTTTTTTCTTACCCTCTTTTTGTTTTTCCAGCAGTTTGCGTTTGCGCGTGATATCCCCACCATAACATTTTGCCAGAACATTTTTCCTGAGCGCCTTGATCGTTTCACGTGCGACGATTTTACCGCCTATCGCCGCCTGGATTGCTACTTCAAACATTTGCCGGGGTATTTGTTGCTTGAGTTTTTTGGCCAGATCGCGGCCCAGATAATACACTTTATCCTTGTGCGCGATCAAAGATAAAGCATCGACCAACTCTCCGTTCAAGAGAACATCCAATTTTACCAGATTGGATCTCCTGAAATCTATAAATTCATAGTCGAACGAAGCGTAACCTTTGGTGCCTGATTTGAGGCGGTCATAAAAATCCAGAACTATTTCGTTAAACGGCAGTTCGTATTGTAGCAGTACTGTTTGAGGGTTCATGTATTCCATTTTTTTTTGGATTCCCCTGCGGTCGCGGACCAATGCCATCACCACCCCGATATATTCTTCCGGAACAATGATAGTCCCTAAAACGTAAGGTTCTTCAAGATGATCGATATTTTTTTGTTCCTTCAGTTTAGAAGGGTTATCAATCATCAGCGTTTTCCCGTCGGTGGTGATGATTTTGTAAATGACGGTGGGGGCGGTAGTGAGAAGGTCAACTTTGTATTCACGCTCAATACGTTCCCTCACAATTTCCATGTGCAGTAATCCCAGAAACCCGCAGCGGAATCCGAACCCTAAGGCTGTGGAGGTTTCCGCCTCATAAGAAAACGAGGCATCGTTCAACGTGAGTTTTTTTAACGCATCGCGCAAATCTTCATAGTCTTCCCCGTTGATCGGATACAATCCGCTGAAAACCATGGGTTTGGCTTCCTTGTAACCGGGTAAGGGCTTTTCGCAAGGGTTTGTGGAATGAGTAATGGTGTCTCCCACTTTGGTCTGGTCCAATTGTTTGATATTGGCGACCAGGTAGCCCACCTCTCCTACTTGGAGTTGGGCGCATTTTTCCTGCTTAGGGTTGAACGTGCCAAGTTCTTCGACAATGAATCGGTTTCCAGTTGCCATCATCATGATTTCCTCACCCACCTTCAGGCTCCCTTGCTGTATCTTGACTAGAACCATAACTCCCCGGTACGCGTCATACCAGGCGTCAAAGAGCAGGGCCTGTAATTTTTCGGAAGTGTTCCCGGTCGGTGAGGGAATCTGGCGAACCACAGCTTCCATCAATTCATCTATCCCTATTCCTTCCTTGGCGCTGACCAGAACCGCGTTGCTGGATTCAATTTGAAGGACATCTTCCAGTTGTTCTTTTATAAAATCAGGGTCCGCGCTAGGCAGGTCAATTTTATTGATCACCGGTATGATCGCTAGGTTATGTTGCAACGCCAGGTTGAGGTTGGCTATAGTCTGGGCTTGAATACCTTGCGTCGCGTCGACGACCAGCAAAACCCCTTCACAGGCGGCAAGACTGCGTGATACTTCATAGGTGAAGTCCACATGACCTGGAGTATCAATCATGTTGAAAATATAACCTTGTCCATCTTTAGTGTAGTGTTTCAGGCGAACTGTTTGAGCCTTGATGGTGATTCCGCGTTCCCGTTCCAAATCCATATTGTCCAATACCTGTTCTTTCATTTCCCGTTCAGGGATTGCCGAGGTAGCGAGAATCAGTTTGTCGGCGAGGGTGGACTTGCCGTGATCAATATGGGCAATGATGGAAAAATTTCTTAATCGATCCTGTTTCATAACCTGTTTAATATCCAAAAGGCATTTTCAATCCATTCGGGATTGCATGCCGGGTTTTTCTGATTTTCATTCGGGCCACTCGGCGTGGGGCCAGCGAGCACGTGATAT
>CATMOP010000194.1 GCA_950072225.1 uncultured Nitrospina sp. | reverse complement strand
CACGGGTGGTGTTGTAGGGAGGCCCTCCCTGCTCATCTGTGTGATAAAACAACCCCACCAGTATCCCACCCGGCTTCAATATTCGCGAAACATTCAGTACGTAATCTCGTCTTTGCTTAGGAGAGATGGCGCAAAAAAACGTCTGCTCAAGCACCAGATCATAAACACCCTCGTGGGACTCATCAAGGCTGAAAAAATCCTGATGTAAAATCCGACCTTCAAGGTTTCGCTTTTTCAGGGCATTTTTTAAATATGTGACGGCTCCTGAAGAAAAATCGATTGCCGTGACATCAAATCCATTTTCTGCCAGAAATACTACCTCGTGCCCTCTTCCACATCCCGGAACCAGTACTTTTCCCAGAGGCAGTTTCTCCTCCTGCCACAGTTTAACAAAGGGCGGAGCCACCTGACCCAGGTCCCAGCCCAGATCATTTTCTTCATAATGACGTTGCCAGTCTTCACATTTATAATCTTTTTCGTCCATTATTTTGAGTGAGAAAAATAATCTGTAAGATTCTGAATAGCCGCTCTACCCATAGCTAAAACCGCTTCCCGCGTGTTTCCACCAATATGCGGAGTCACCATCAAATTGGGAAGTTGGAGAAATTCGGATTCTGTTGGGGGCTCTTCCCAAAACACATCCAATCCCGCGCCTGCAATTTCCCCCGAAACCAAAGCCTGATGGAGGTCTCCCTGATTAACCACCCGACCTCTGCTGGTATTAATCAGAAATGCCGATGGTTTCATTGTGGCCAGCACCGATTTATCGATAAGGTTTTCCGTGTTTTCAGTCAAAGGTACATGAAGCGTTAAAATATCTACCTCTTCAATGATTTCTTCAAACCCCGTCTCAACAGCGCCGAATTTGCGGCAAAACTTACTACGGTCTGCAATATCGTGCACCCAAATTCTGCATTGAAATGGCTGTAACAGCCGGACCAGTTCCTGCCCCACATTGCCGCAACCAATGATCCCTAAGGATTTCCCGGTAAGTTCCTGTCCGCCTTCGCGGTGCCAAACCCCTCTTTTTAATTCTTCCGATCCGGAAGACATATTATGACAGAGACCTATCATAAACCCCAATGTCAGTTCGGCCACAGACCTCCTGTTGGTACCAAAGGCCACTCTGAGCTCGATCCCGGCGCAGCTCAACGCCTCCTGATCAAGATTATCCAGCCCCACTCCGTACTTTGCAACCATTCTCAATTTAGGCAGAGAACCGATCAGTTCGGTATTGATAGAATCCCTTCCTATCAAAGCGGCATCCGCATCCGCCAGAAAATCGATCAGTTCGGGACCTGAAAGGTATCTGTCTTTTTCGTTGAAGACAGCATTGGGGAAGTGACCCACCAATTCGGTTTTCAGCAATTGTGATTTGCAAAAAGCTGGAGGGGTGACCACAATTTTTGGAGTCCGTTCATCCATTATTCAACCAAAAATCTGATTAACAATAGAAGCGCCAGCAGTATAGGTGCCAATCATGGAACCAAAACTGGATAAAAAGAAAACCAGAAACAGCCGGGCAACACGGTTTTTCCACCACATGGAATAAACGGCAATATCTTCGCGCAGAGTTTCGAAATCACTCACTTTGGGTTTACGCATATATGATTCCACCAAACCCACGATCATTCCCGCACCAATAGTGGGATTCAGCGATGTCAAAGGCGCTGCGAAAAAACTGGCGATGATTGAGACAGGATGCCCCAGAGCGACCAGCGTTCCCAGCGCGCAGAAACCCCCGTTGAATAAAACCCAAGTCAGCACTAACTGCTCTCCTAGTTCGGGAGACTGCCGGAAACCAACAAAAAACATCGCCAGAATAAAAATGCAGATACCCCAACCTATAAAGTACCCAACCCGGCTTGGAGGTGGTTTTTTACTCAGCTTTTCCAGATGCTCGGAAGTTGGCGGGGACTCCATCGCCGGGAGCATGCCTATCAAATGTCCGGCACCGACCAATGCCAGGATTTTTTTAGGAGCTCCCGGTGCCTGCGCTATTTGCGCCAAACGCCCCACCATATACTCATCCCGCTCATCAATCAGAACCCTCTTGATCTCCGGTAACTCCTCGCCAAACTCGCTCACTACCGAATGCAATAAATCCCCCCGCTTGAGGTCCTCAATCTGTTCTTCATTGATCTCTTCTCCGACAAATACCCCCGCTATCAGTCCCCCAAAAATTTTAAATTTTTGCCAGATCGATACCTCGGTGACCAACCGATGAAGGGTGGTCGATATATCCCGGTCAATGACTTCCAGCCGGATATTTTTCTCACGCGCCAGCTCAACGGCTCGAATCATTTCCCGACCTGCCTCGACTCCAATCCGATCGGCCAAGCGCTTTTGATAGGCGGTCAAAGCAAGGTTTATCAGCAGGAGTCCGGCTTTCTTTTTGCGGAAAACCTGGTAGATATCGAGATTTTTCCACCAGGCCTGGTTGGTGAGGTTTTCCAGGCGCGGAGCACACAATTCCACTGCGACACAGTCGTAGTCTCCGTTCTGAATATGTTCCTCTACCATTTCCACACTCAACCGGGAGACATGGGCTGTTCCCATCAAGGTTACTTCCGTGTCACCGAGATAAACGGTTTTCACAATATCGTCTTGCTTTTCCACAATATCCTTTCCTGAACAGCAAAATCGGTTCAGAAGCTCCGCAACCAAACCCCTTCTCTTCGAACGAGCGATAAAAATTTAAATGAGTTAAAATATGGAAGACTGCATCGGTCGACAGGATCACCCTTGGAACTATGAGTCCAATAATTTAACATAAACCCTGTGACTTTAGTATTGAATCGTTACCCGTCTAATCCATGCAACCTTTTAAACTTTACGCCGACTATGAACCTGCGGGGGACCAGCCCCAAGCCATAGAAAAACTGGTCCAGGGACTGGCTTCCAGCCCAAGTTCCCAGACCCTGCTCGGGGTAACGGGATCCGGAAAAACTTATACCATTGCCAACGTCATAGAACGGGTGCAAAAACCGACCTTGGTGCTCGCTCATAATAAAACCCTTGCGGCCCAGCTTTACAATGAGTTCAAGACTTTTTTCCCGAATAACGCAGTTGGATATTTTGTCAGCTATTACGACTACTACCAACCCGAAGCCTATCTGGCCCAAACCGATACCTATATTGAAAAAGACGCCTCCATCAACGACGAGATCGATAAAATGCGGCACTCGGCCACCCATGCCCTATTCGAACGCCGGGATGTCATTATTGTCGCTAGTGTTTCCTGCATTTATGGCTTGGGCTCTCCAGAGGCTTACCATGGCATGCTCCTTTTTTTGGAAAGGGGCATAACTCTGGAAAGAGATCAAGCCCTACAGAAACTAGTGGAAATTCAATACAAAAGAAACGATGTGGATTTTCAACGTGGCACCTTCCGGGTCCGGGGAGACGTTCTGGAAATTCTGCCTGTTTATGAAAGAAATGAAGCCCTTCGGATCGAATTCTTCGGCGATCAAATAGACAGGATTTCCGCTTTTGATCCCCTCACCCGCCAGCCGATTCGGGAGCTGGACCGCATTGCCATTTATCCTGCCAGCCATTATGTGACGCCGAAGGAACCCTTGGAAAGGGCCATGGAAAATATTAGGAAGGAACTGATTGAACGGGTTGCCTATTTTGAAAGCGAGAATCTCCTTGTCGAAGCGCAGAGAATTGACCAGAGAACCTTGTTTGACCTGGAGATGATCAAGGAGGTCGGTTACTGCCAGGGCATTGAAAACTATTCGCGCCATCTCATGGCCCGGACTCCAGGCGAGCCGCCGCCAACTTTGCTGGATTATTTCCCCAAAGATTCGCTTTTTATTATTGATGAGAGTCACGTTACCCTTCCGCAATTGCAGGGTATGTACAAGGGTGACCGGTCCCGCAAAGAGAGTTTAGTCCGATACGGTTTCCGTCTGACCTCGGCATTTGACAACCGTCCTCTGAGGTTTGAGGAATTTGAACAGCATACCCACGATATCATTTACGCTTCAGCCACCCCCGCTTCTTATGAATTGGAAAAATCCGCAAACCAGGTAGTGGAACTGATCGCGAGACCAACGGGATTGGTGGACCCGGAGATTGAGATTAAACCCGCGACCAGTCAGGTGGATGATTTATACAACCAAATCCGTTCCCGGGCAGAAAAAAATCAGCGCTGTTTGATCACAACGCTGACTAAAAGGTTTTCTGAAGATCTTTCGGAGCATTTTTCCGAACTGGGGTTGAAGGTTAAATACCTTCATTCCGACATCGTGACTCTGGAGCGAACCCAGATCATCCGCGAACTCCGGCTGGGAGAATTCGACGCTTTAATAGGTATAAATTTACTGCGGGAAGGACTTGATATTCCAGAGGTTTCTTTGGTGGCTATTCTCGATGCGGATAAAGAAGGTTTCCTGAGGTCCACCACCTCCCTGATTCAAACATCAGGAAGGGCCGCAAGGAACATTTCAGGAAAGGTTATCTTTTATGCCGATAGAATAACCCAATCCATGAAAGCCGCCATCGATGAAATGGCCCGCAGAAGGGAAATCCAGCTTGCTTACAACCAAGAAAACCAGATAACCCCCAGCTCAATACAAAAAGCCATTGGAGACTCCATGGAATATACAGAAACTTCAGGACTCACTTATGCGGTAATGGAAGAAGAGGCGGAATACGAATCGGGCAAACCG
>CATMOP010000193.1 GCA_950072225.1 uncultured Nitrospina sp. | reverse complement strand
TCAGGACAAGAGCGGTAACATTTGTGAGAGAAGGACGCGAAACAAAGACCTGTATATTTCCCGCTCCCAACCCACCGGTGCCAATGATAGTCATGCCATCGATGGTAGATTTACCGGGATCTTGGGCCCTCTGCTCATAAAACCCGCCGCGTTCAAATAATTCTTTATCAGGCGTGGTGTAAGGCTCTTCATTAACCAGTACAAAATTATTGAGCCGGGCTTCTTCTGTTGCTTCGTTGCTGGCAGTCATATCTACCAACGTTTCATATGGAGAGAAAGTGGTTCCCGTACTGGCGGTTTTCACCTGGACGGTATTTGCGTAGCTGTAGCCGTTATTTTTAGCATAAGTATAAATATTGCCCGCCGCGGTCATGGAATGCGGCGACAGGTTGTCGTCTTCGTCGTAGTTTCGTACGTATATATGATTACCAGGTGATGAGGCTCCAATATAAATATCGCCGTTGGAATGAATGCGGCCCCATGTGTTCATATCGGGTCCCGGAAACAGCTCCATGTCGGCGGAGTTTCCGCTTTGCCCGTAAAATATGAAGTACTGAACCAACGGTGTTTCCAAAATCCGAATCTTCTCTCTCACGATTTCCCTGGAAGAATCTTTGAGCGACGTCGCTTCGGCTTCAATGTCATAGGTGTGGGCATAATGATAAATGATGGTATTGCCCACAACCGTCTGATAAAGAAACGGCTCAAGCGGGTTTGTGATTTTATACTTGACCGCATAGTTGCGGTAATTGGAAACGTTGATATAACCCTCCGAATCCGCGGCTGGGTCGTCTGCTGATGCGGTGTAAGGGATCAAGTCTTCAAAATCAGTGATGATAGCATTTACAGCAAGGTCGAGTCCTACCTCGGCAGAATAAAAGGCGGTCTTCCCTTTTTTATGGGATTGGGCGGTTTCCAAATTCAAAGTGATCGTCTGCAAGGCCGCAATGGCAACAGCCGCCATTGCGGCCAGAACGAATAGATAAACCAACAGGGTGGCTCCCTGCTCCTGCCGGGTCAGTTTCAAAGGCTTGCAGTTAAATATAATCTTCATTGTATGAATTGCCTCCTGTGAATTATCGCAGCCATTTCTACATCCTTGGCCCCGCCTCGGCTGTCAGTCCATGCTGTTTGAACCAGCACTTCCAGCATAGGGATCGTTGTGGGTGCATCGAAAGTTTCACTCGTGCCCAAAGGATAAATCTGCAAAGTCAGGGTTATGGTGAAATCCCCCTCTGTTGTAGATCTCTGATAGGTCTGGTTGTCAATTTCACTTAAACCTTGATCCGTTAAATAATCAGTGACAAGGTAATTAAAGCCAAAGCTACCCCCTGTTGGCTCATTGGTGGAAAAACGTTTTACTTCTTCAATTGTGTTCGCGGTTTTCAACGTGGCTTGGGTGATCATTTTGGAATTGGCCTGGAAGAAAATGACTGAGCTGGCAGTTTTTATCAGGCCGAAGATACCGACAGTCAGGATCACCATGCTGATCAATACTTCTATCAAGGTGAACCCCTTCTGGTTTCGCCCTGCGGGCAATAAATTTTTGTTAGTAGTGGATAACTTTTTCATCGTTATTTCCAAGGAGGTGTCACGGTTGCGTCATAAGACCAGTAATCCACAGCGCCGGTAGCCTGAAGCACCGAAATGGAACGCGCGCGGCTACTGGTTGTGCCGATATCACTTGAATGTAACATAAACACCGATCCGCTTGCGCTGGCTTGGCCCCGGGAATCGAAAGTGACCGTTTGAGATCCGCCAAACGAAACGGCGGAGGTAACGGTGTTGCTATCAATGTCCAGAATCCCGGTGTTGTAAGCGAACTGTACATTTTCCTCCAGATTGATGGTTTTCAAAGCCTCTCCGCTGTCTTCAAGGCCGTCGCCATTTGTATCGTCATGAACCTGATAGGTGTCGGCATTTAAATTGAAGGTGACTCGGACATCGTTATTATTTTTGACCGCGACGGTGCGGGCCAGCACCAGGTCAAAATATACCTTTTGCGCCTGACCGTTGATCTGGTGCTTTTCTTTCCATTTTGAAAAGTTTGGGACCGCGATCGCCAAGATTATCCCCATGATTGCTACAACCGTTATCATTTCGACCAAGGTGAAACCCTCCTGAGATTCAAGGAAACGTTTCCACCCGTTAAATATTTTTACTGGTAACATTTCGATTGCCATTATTCGCTCTCGATAATGATTAAGCAAAATAGAGGCCAAGTTTTTCCACAAGCAGGTTGATATAAAATTAAATCTTTATATTCAATAATTTGTGGAAGTGAAAAATTTTTCATCCCACAAATAGGGGAATTTAATAGCGGGCGCGGTGAATAGATTTTATCTTATTTTATACAATTTTTATAATTTTTGCGTATTTATTGATGAAAAGAAACCAAACCAAAAAATATTAATCGCCTATTTGTGGGGGGGAGGTACGGTAAATCAACTATTTTTGATCAGGTGGGCTAAGAAGTTGCGTTTTTATCCCATTGGCAGATATGTCGAACGAAGCGGCGGCAGGGTCTCTTTTCAGTCGATTCAAAACGGTTCGTTTTACGGACCTGAGCCGGGTTTGGTGAAAAAATAATTATTGTATATTACGATAAATTCCGGAACGTTTGTCACGAAACCTGCGGACCAAAAAGTATTCGTTAAAGGGTCGGTCGTCAAAGATATATAATGAACGTGAGTGGTTGAATGATTGCGAGACAATGATGAATAATCCGAATCAAGATAAGGATCATAAGAAAGAGGAGTCCTCCGGCAAGAAGGGAGAAAAGGATAGTTCTGACATTCGCAGAGAAAACAAACCTTCCCGCTTAGCGGAGCGTAAAGGCCAGCGTCCGGCATTTCCCTTCAAAAGAAAATCGGTTTAACCCGTGTGCATTTTATTCCATTCGCCGTGACCTACTGTCCCGGTGGAAATAGGGCAATAGCCCGTTGAGCCGAGAAAACATTTGCTGCATGTGATACCGCTTCATTAGCCTTTACCCCTAGGGGGCAGGAAAGCTAAGGACGAATACCACGCCGGCGGAGGTTCTCCGCCCCCATTTTTATAGTGAGTGACTCATGTCCTATCCCGGATTTGCAACTTTGGCAGGAACTGCCCGTTACAGGGACAGGTCCCTTTGCGCGAAAGATCATTTTCGTAAAACCGGGGAGGTTTGGCTTTCATCCATTGGGATTGGTACCTATATGGGAAAGCCCGATGATCCGACTGATGAAGCGGTGGCGCGGGCCATTGCCCAGTCGGTTCAAAACGGAGTTAATGTCCTGGATACGGCCATCAACTATCGCAGGGAGAGGGGGGAGAAGAGTGTTGGTCAGGCTCTAGAGCGATTGATAGGGTCGGGGGAGATCCATCGTGATGAAATATTTGTTTGCACGAAAGGCGGGTTTCTGCCTCAATCACTAGGTACGCAATGGTATGCCAAACAGTTTGGCAAAGGGGGAAAAGGGATCGGGATGGATCATCTGGTGGCTGGTTGCCACTGCATGCATCCTGAATATTTATCCGACCAGCTGGAGCGCAGTCTTAAAAACCTGGGTCTTAAAACGATTGACCTGTACTACATTCACAATCCGGAAACCCAGTTGGGCAAGGTGGGTGATCATACCTTTTATGAGCGGTTGGCGCTGGCGTTTGAATTTTTGGAGTCAGCTGTGGAAGAGGGAAAAATTAAAAATTATGGCCTTGCAACCTGGAAAGCCTTTCGCCTGCCAGAAAAAAATAGGCAGAGTATCTCACTGGCCCAGGTAAAGAATTTAGCCCGACAATCTGCCGGGCGAGGCAATGACCATTTCCGATTTATTCAAATTCCTCTTAGCCTTGCTATGCCCGAAGCGGTCTTCATGCCGACTCAAAGAATCGGTGACAAGCTCCTTCCCGCCATAGGAGCCGCTGGTAAGTTGAATATTTTTCCCATCGCCAGCGGATCGATTGGCCAGGGCGAGGCCCTATCCCTCGCGGAAAAACTGAAACCCAGGCCGGGATCGGTATTGACCCATCCCGCTCAACGCGCCCTGCAGTTTACCCGCAGTGCACCGGGCCTGGCCACGGCATTAATCGGCATGAAACAACCGAACCATGTTCAGCAGAACCTGGAATTGTGCAAGAAACCCCTCCTTGAGCCGGAGCGATTTCAGGCGTTGTTTAGAAAATGATCAACCCAGAAAGACATTATTCAATATGAAAGATTGCCCTTGTGGTTCAAATTTCCCTTTCACCGATTGTTGCGGTCCACTGATCCGGGGAACGGGTTTCCCGGATACGGCGGAAGATTTAATGCGTTCGCGTTATACCGCTTTCGTCCAGAAAAACTGGGAATATCTGGTTATCACCAGTCACCCGGAAGAAAAAAAAGAAATGGCCAAACTCGGTCCGGCCTTGGTCGAGGACGGAGTGGATTGGAAAAAACTGAAAATTGTAGATATCCGGGCAGGATGTCGGGAAGATTCTGAAGGCCAGGTTGATTTTATCGCATATTATATTAAGGATGGTATCGAGCAAACCATGCGGGAATCCTCACGCTTTTATAAAGTCAACGGGCGTTGGGTCTATAGCCGTAAAAATTCTACTCTTGCTCCCATCTCGGTTTCGCCCCCGGCAAAAACCAAAACCTTTGTTCGCGGTGAAGTCAAAGTTGGCAGAAACGATCCCTGCCCTTGTGGAAG
>CATMOP010000192.1 GCA_950072225.1 uncultured Nitrospina sp. | reverse complement strand
CCCTTTTTACCCTTGCTACCCCATTCGGGGCATGAAGGCAAAGGAAGAGGATATAACTGGGGCACGAAAGCTAAGAACGAATACCACGCTATCGGCCTCCAGGCCAAGGGGAAGAAAACATTGACTCGCTGGATATTTTCCTCTAGTCTCAACGTTTCCAAAATATAATAGGTTGTTTTAATTGCGGAAAAGTAGTTATAAACAGGGATTTTTAGGAAGTGGTGAAGCTATGAAAGTGGGAGACAAGATCAAATTCGATTTTGCCGGAAAGAAAAAAGAAGGCACAGTGCAGAAGGTATTTCCAAAAACGGTTTACCTGAAAGTCGATTTCGACAAGGACAAGCAAAAAACCGTTAAACGCAAAAACAGTCAGCTCGACGACGGAAAATCAAAAAAGAAATAACCCCTTAGCAGGGGAGGCAACTGGCAAGAGCTTCTTCAGCCGAGAAAACTCTTTGCTAGCCAAATAAAGCAGTGGCTCATTGGCCCCACGCCGAGTGGCTAGAAGTAGGTTTTTATTTTTGCCTGTTTTTTCAGGACTTCGATGTAATCGCGGGTAGCTTGTGAAACTTTCTTCTGGATAAGAAAGTTTTTGATCTTTTCTTTTTCTGCCTCAAAAGGACTGGCTTCCGCTGGTTTTTTGTCCGTGACTTTCAGTATATGAAATCCGTGCCCGGTGCGGAAAATATCACTGACTTCGCCCGCCTTCATTTTAAAAGCCCTTTGGCTGAAAGCCGGAAGCATTTGCTTGCGGGCGAAGAATCCCAAATCTCCTCCCTTGGAAGCCAAACTATCCTGGGAGAACTTTTTAGCCATTGCTGAAAAATCAGCTCCATTGCGAACCTGGTCGAGAATGGACTCAAACTTTTTGAGTGCTTTCTGTTCTCCTGCTTTTCCTTCTTTAGGATTAAACTTCAGCAGGATGATGCTGGCCCGAACTTTTTCCTGACTCTCGAACTTATTTTTATTTTTTTCGTAATAATCGCGGGTTTCGTTTTCAGGGATCTTAATTTTGGGTTCGATTTCTTTTTTGATGATCTGGTCCATATATAAATCGGTTTCGAGTTCTGCTCTATATTGGTCCAGGGTCATGCCCCGGTCGGCGAGTTTATGTTCAAAAACAGCATCCGACCGAAATTTGGCTTTCACTTCCTTCAGCCGTTTATCCAGCATATCCCTGGTTATGTTGATTCCCGAGTCTTTGGCTTTCAAGACCAGCAGGGTGCGTCCGATTTCGTCGTCGATCAGTTTTTTTGCGGCGGACTTTTCCTGATCCGCATTGAGGGGCATGCCGCGTTTTTTGTATTGCTGTGCGGCTTTTTTCAATTCGCGGGAGATGGCCTCCCTGCTGATATCCACACCATTGACCTGGGCCACCACTTGGGGAAGTTTAATTTTTAGCGCATCGTGTTTATGGCCGGTATGAGCCCAAACATTTGCAGGGTTGGCGGAAATCAAGAGTCCCATACCCAACAGGATCAAATAGGAATTCAAGGAAACGAATCGTGCCATAGGGGTAACCCTTTCTGTACAGTGCATTCAACTTATTTAGTATGATATTAAAATTAATCATTCGACCTCTTGATGTCAACCGATTTATTAGTGCCGGTGTTTCCGGATATTTGTCGGGTCAGGCCGCGAAACAGGAAGGCCGCCACAACTACGATACCCAGCAACACCGTTACTGCGACCCGGTATTTGAGCGTCCCGGTCGAGTTCAAGGCCCAAACGACCATTCCCCAAAGCATAGGGCCCAGAATGGATGCCGCTTTGCCCGCGAACCCGTACAATCCAAAAAATTCTCCGACTTTTTCAGGAGGGGACAGTTCTATAATGAAAGCCCGGCTGACCACCCAAACCCCACCCATTCCTATTCCGGCGATGGGGCCCACCACCCAGAACAGAGTTTCGCTCTGGCTTATGGCGGTCAGCGAGAGGGCGACAATCCAGAGTGCCAATACCAGCCAATAAGACCAGATGACCCCTTTATACTTGACCAGAATACCGATGATCAGTGATCCGATCATTGCGCCAACGGTTGAGGAGATCAGGAATTTTATGATTTGACCATCGCTGAATCCGATCACTTTGTTGGCATACACTGACATAAAAGCGATAATGGTGTTCACCGCATCGAGAACCAGGAAATGAATCAGGATAAACCGAAATAGAGAACGGTATTGCCGGGCGCGAAGAAAAGTTTCTTTGAGTCGGTGAAACGCCTCTTTTATGCGGAAGGAGGGGGTTGTCCGGGTTTCGGCATCCTTAACGAACAGGAAACAGGGAAGGGAGAAGAATAACAGCAAACCGGCGGTGGGAAGAAAGGCCGCAGAACGCCCACCGGACTCTACAAACGGTTGCACCAGCTTCAAGCCAGCGATGGAGCCCAGATAACCGAGGGCCACTCCATATCCTGAAACAAGGCCGACATGGCTACCTCGTGAAATGGCGGGGAGCATGCTGTTATAAAAAACCAACGCTGATTGATATCCGTAATTGGCCGCCATGAACAAAATCAGACCGGCCCATAGATGGTCGGTAGTACCGATCAGTGCGGTTGCGAAAACGCATAGCAGGGTGAGTCCAATCAGGGGAACCCTGCGTTTGCCGGTAGTATCTGAAAGGGTTCCGAAGACAGGAACGCTGAAGGCTACAGCCAGCATGGAAAGGGAAAGGGCAGTACTGTATAAAATGTCCTGACCGCCATGATCCACCGTAACCCACAACGCGAAATACAGGGAAATAACGTTCATGGAAAAGATGGTGTTGGCGAAATCGTAAAGGCACCAGGAGAAGACTGTGAGCTTTTTTGGGTTCTGGGGCGGGTTCACTGGGAGGATAGCGCAGTGCGGAATCCGTAAATTTCGTTTTTTATATGGGGAAAGTTGCGTGCGCGTTTGACAACTTTTATGCCTTCAATGCTGTTGATCCAGGACCCCCCTCTGAGAACTTTCATTTTCATCGGCCCCTGAGGGCCTTCCGGATTGATTTCGGGGCTGACACGATAATAGTTTTTGTCATACCAGTCCAGGCACCATTCCCAGACATTTCCGGCGGTGTTGTATAATCCGAAAGGGCTGACGCCGGAATGGTAATAGTTCACCGGTGCGGTGTAGGGGTAGTTGTCATTTTCTCCAAAAATATTGACGAAGAAAAAGTTGAAGCCCTTATCGAATTTTCTTCCCCAAGGCCAAAGGCGGCCAGCGTTTCCCCTCGCAGCCTTTTCCCATTCCGCTTCCGTAGGCAGTCTTCGTCCTTTCCATTTGGCGTATGCCATAGCATCGTGCCAACTCACTCCGACAACTGGTTGGTCTGGCTCGTTGAACCGGGAATCTTTCCAGAACTTCGGGGATTGGTGTCCGGTGGCCTGGGTGAACACTTCATAGTCTTTGTTGCTCACTTCATATTTATCGATAAAATAGCCGGGAGTGAAAATAAAATGCATGGGTTTTTCATCTTCTTTTCCTGAAGAGGTGCCCATTTGGAAATACCCTTGGGGAATATAAATCATTCCCGAAGGAGGTTCAGGCTGGGCTTGTGCGGGAGAGTAAAGAAGAATGACCGCAGAAAAAAGGAGGAATGCAAATAGGCGTCCCAACCAGGAGTGCCGGGAGTTCATGACAAATCAAAAAATCCGATATGAGCGACAAGGTCCCGCCTGGTTTCTGGTGCGAGGTTCTTGGACTCCTCAATATTTTCTATGTTGATCCACTGGTAATGCCCATTCCAGCAATTGAGGCTCAGCACAGTATTGCCGTACCAGTCCATACTACTGTTCAGAAAAATCGGGCCCTGGCATTTCGAGCACTGGCCGTGAATCTCCATATTATTTCTAGATTTGCGCATTTATCTTTTCCAATTACTAATTAGCGGACCTTACCTATAAATTAAATTACAAAGAACCTTAATCCGCAAGTAATTTTTAAAGAATAGCGAAATTTAGAATGCTCAACCTCATTGAAATGTCAAGGGTTTTTCGCATGCCTTTCTGTGTTTAAGAAAAATGGCTATTTTCTTTCAGGAGCAATTTTAAAGCCGGTTTTTTTTAAGAGGATTTTTAATTCGTCGATGGGGAGTCCAATTATGTTGGAATGTGATCCAGAATAATCACGGACCATAAAACTGCCCTTGCCTTGAATGGCGTAGGCTCCGGCTTTATCCATGGGTTCGCCGGTTTGGATGTAGTTTGATATTTCTTCCTGTGATAAAGATTTGAAGCGGACCTTTGAGGTGACGGCTTTGTCGAGGGTTTTTCCCGGACTGACCACACAGATGCCAGTCATGACGCGATGTTCTTTGCCACTTAACCGGCGGAGAATTCTTTCTGCATCGGAAACATCCACAGGCTTGCCTAATATTTCCTGATGCAGAGCTACGAGGGTGTCGGCACCGATTACCCAGCAGTCGGGATATTTTTTTGCCACATTCTCGGCCTTGGCACGCGCCAGCAACCGGGCATTTTCTTCCGGACGCAGTCCATAGTCCAGTTTCTCCTCCACCGAACTGGGGACGACTTCAAATTGGTCGGTAATCAGTTTTAATAATTCCAATCGGCGGGGAGATCGCGATGCCAAAATAAGTTTTGCTGTATTCTCAGTCATAGACCCAGCAACATACCTGAAACCAAAGCCTGGATCAACCCTTTAGCCCACTTCCGTGGGGGGAACTGGCAAGGACTCCTCAAGCCGAGAC
>CATMOP010000191.1 GCA_950072225.1 uncultured Nitrospina sp. | reverse complement strand
CGGGCCGAGTTTATCTCTCCGCATGAAATCCGCATCGGAGACCAAACCCTCAAAGCCAAATCATTCATCTTAGCCACCGGGTCCGTGATTGCGGACTACCCAGTTCCGGGCCTCAAGGAAACCGGTTTCATCACCAGCGACGACGTTTTGCAAATGCGCGAGGCTCCAGAGTCGATCATTGTTCTGGGTGCCGGAGCCGTGGCGGTGGAGCTGGCCCAGTTTTTTTTGCGCATCGGCGTCAAGGTAACTCTCCTGCAAAGAAGCCCACATATTTTATCCAAAGGAGATGAAGACCTGGCCCGACCTGTCGAACACCGTTTCAGGCAGGAGGGCATGGATCTTTTTACCGGAACAAAGATCCTCAGGGCAGAGAAGGGGCAGGATGGCTCTGCCGTTTATTTCCAGCATGAGGGAGAGGAAAAACATGTCAGCGCCCAGGTTATCCTTCAGGCCCTTGGGCGCAAGCCGAATACAGATGGACTCCAGCTCGAATCCGCAGGTGTCGAAACCCGCCAAGGCCGCATTAGTGTGGACGCAAAAATGAAAACCAACCAACCACATATTTTTGCGGTCGGTGACGTAAATGGAATCCATGAAGTAGTTCATATCGCCATTTTGCAGGGAGAAGTAGCTGGGTATAACACCATGCATCCCGAAAATGAGCGGCAGGTCGATGATCGCCTCAAATCCTCAGTGGTGTTTACCGACCCGGCAATAGCCAGTGTGGGGTTGAGCGAAAAAGAATGTCAGGCCGGCAATATTGCCTACCTGGCGGCATCCCATCCTTTTGACGATCATGGCAAGTCGATGTGCCTGGGCGAAACACACGGGCATGTGAAACTGCTCTGCGATCCTGTTTCAGGAGAAGTGCTGGGAGGACATATTGTAGGCCCGGAAGCGGGAGAACTGATTCACGAAATCATCACCCTTATGCATTTTCGCGGCACGGTAAAAGACCTGGCTGCGATACCGCATTACCATCCTACCCTGGCAGAAATCCTGACCTATCCCGCAGAAGAACTGCTTGAACAACTGCCCAAAAATTGACAGCTACATAGCTTCCAGTATTTCGGCCAAGCGTTCCATTTCCTCGCGGCTGTTCAAATCCGTTACACAAATCAGCAGGCAGTTTTTTAAGTCCGGGTAACAAGACTCCAAGGGGTAACCGCCGATGATACGCTCCTGCTTCAAAGCATTTAAAACTTCCTCAACCGGGCGGGGGCATTCGAGGACAAATTCATTAAACGTGTCGGTGGAAAAACGGATATTGAAATCCGGTACATGGGCCAACCGGTTCTTTAAATAGTCGGCTTTTCTCAAGTTCAGTAAAGCCAGTTCACGAAAACCTTGTTTCCCCAGTGTGGACATGAAAATGGCGGTGGCCAGAGCACACAGCCCCTGGTTGGTGCAGATATTGGATGTGGCCCGCTCGCGCCGGATATGCTGTTCCCGGGTGGACAACGTCAGGACATAAGCCCGTTTTCCGTTCTGGTCCACCGTTTCTCCGGCCAAGCGCCCCGGCATTTGTCTTAAAAATTTTTCCCTTGTCGCGAAAAACCCCACATAAGGTCCGCCAAAAGAGACCGGCAGGCCTAGCGACTGCCCTTCACCCACCACGATATCCGCACCATGCGTTCCCGGTGGCTGCAGGATACCCAAGGACAAAGCTTCTGCCACGGCAACTATCATGAGGGTTCCATTTTCCGATAGTGTTTCTTTCAACGAAGCATATTCTTCAATCGTTCCCAAAAAGTTTGGAGATTGCAGGACAACGGCGGAAGTGTTCTCCGTCAAATTCCCGGCAATAGTGGATAGATCGGTTTTTCCCTTATCGTTGAAAGGGATTTCCTTGAGGCTGAAGTTGCTTCCTCGTGTGTAAGTTTCAGTCACCTTGCGGTATTCAGGGTGGACCGCCCGGGAAACCAAAAATTCCGTCCGGCGGTTGACCCGATTGGACATCACCACTGCTTCGGCGAGGGCTGAAGCCCCATCATACATGGAAGCGTTAGCAACCTCCATTCCCGTCAACAGGCAAATCATAGTCTGAAACTCATAAATGGCCTGAAGGGTTCCCTGACTGACTTCCGGTTGATAAGGGGTATAGCTGGTGGCAAATTCTCCACGGGAAATCAGAGAATCAATCAATACAGGAGAAAAATGGTGATACGCCCCGGCTCCCAGAAAGACGGAATAATCTTCGGCAGTTGCGTTTTTGTTCTGCAACCGTTTTAAATATTCGGTCAACTCGCTTTCGGACAAACTCTCAGGCAGTCCCAGCAAAGTGTCTCCCAACCTTAACGAGTCGGGAATGCTGTCGAACAAAGCATCAATATTCTGCACGCCGATTTCAGCAAGCATCAGCTTGATGTCTTGTTCTGTATGGGGGATATACCGCATAGGTCAGGGAAAGGTATTGCAAGGAGCCGAAGAAATTATTCCAGCTCCTTTTCGCATTGTTCGGTGTAGGCATCCGGGTCAAGAAGAGATTCAAGATCTGTTTCATCAGAAAGTTCAATCTCAACAATCCATCCTGCATCGTAGGGTTCGTTATTAACCTTTTCTGGGTTGGTTTCCAATTCCTTATTAACTTTAGTGATCTTACCACTTGCCGGGGCATAAAGATCGGACACGGTTTTCACGGACTCCACAACCCCAAAGGGGCTTTCCTTTTCGATCTGGGACCCCACTTCCGGCAGTTCGACAAAAACAATATCGCCTAATTGCTCTTGGGCAAATTGAGTTATACCGATCACAGCGTTCTTACCGTTAACGCGAATCCATTCATGTTCCAACGTATACAACAGTTCCTTGGGGACCCCCATGGTGCCTCCGATAAATTAGCGATTAATTTTTTTTAACGCGGGTCGGTAAAAAAGGCGGCTTGACGACCTCAGCAGGTACGCTCAACTTCCTGATTTCCACTTCCAGTTCCGTTCCAGGTTCCGCATATTCAGAGGATACATAACACAATCCGATCCCTGTATTCAAGGAGGGAGAGAAAGTTCCACTGGTCAATTCCCCGATGGGAGCCCCGTTTTTTAAAATGCGGTAATGCGGGCGCAGTACTCCCCGGTCCAGCAGGCGAATTCCTACCAACTTACGTCTATTTCCCGCATACTTTTGTTTTTCAAGCTCTGCCTTGCCTATGAAGTCCTGCTTGCCCAATTTAATGACCCAACCCAACCCAGCCTCCAGAGGTTTGGATCCCTCATTGATTTCATTACCATAAAGGGCATATCCCATTTCCATTCTCAAAGTGTCCCTGGCTCCCAGTCCAATGGGCTGAAGGTCAAACTCTTTGCCCGCATCAAGAATGGCCGCGAAAACGGTTTCGGCGTAACCCGCATCGATATAAATCTCAAAACCATCTTCACCGGTGTATCCGGTTCGTGCAACGATACTTTCAAAATTGTGGATTTTTGCTTTTTTAAAATGGTAGTATTTGATTTCGTTTAAAGAGGTTTCGCATAATTTTTGTAGCAGGGCCTCAGAGTGTTTCCCCTGCACTGCAAATTGTGCGGTTTCCTGACTGGTATTTCGAATTGTAGCATCGCAAGAACCGGCATTTTTTAAAATCCATTCGAAATCTTTTTCCGTATTTGCGGCGTTCACACAAAGGAAATAATGATCTTCAGAAAAACGGTGAACCAGCAAATCATCCACCACACCACCTGTTTTCAAACACATCAGGGTATAAAGAGCTTGGTTGTCCTGCATTGAGTCAATATCATTGGTCATCAGTTTCTGAATCAGGTCCCTGGCAGTGGGTCCCCGGATTTCGATCTCGCCCATATGGCTGACATCAAAAATGCCCACTCCATCGCGGACGCATTGATGCTCCTGCATGACCCCTTGAAACTGAATGGGCATTTGCCATCCTGCGAAAGGGACAAGCTTGCCCCCCAGTTCTTTATGAATTTGAGTCAATGGGGTGGTCTTCAGGCTTGAAGAAGTCTCTTGAGACATGTTCGGGAAATCTGGTATTTTGAAAAAAGAAAGTAAGTTCTGTGTATAACCAATTTCATTGGAGAGCGCAAGGTATTATAGTAAAATCGAAATAGAGAGGATTCTTTTTGTATGAGTTCAATGAACAACGAAAAAAAATATGATGCCATCCTGCTTGCGGGAGAGGGGAAATCCAGCTACAAGGTCCATCATCAGAACAAGGCGTTTTTGACTATTAATGGAACTTGTCTTATTCATTATATTGTCGAAACTCTGCAAAAGGTGAAATCCATTCAGGACATCTATGTCGTCGGCCCAAAGGAGAAACTGCAACAGGCGTTTCTTTCGGGACGTATCGATTTAACATCTCCCAAACGTATTCACATTGTTGAGCAAAAAACCAATCTTTACGAAAACATCTGGCACACTTTTCTACAATCCCTAAAGAATGAAAATGGGGCAAGGCCAAATACTGATACCCACCGCGACAGAGCAGTCCTGATTGTTCCCTGTGATGCACCGCTGATGACCTCGCAAGAAGTGGAGTATTTTATTTCCCATGCCGACATGGAAAAATACGACCATGTTTTGGGATTGGTTTCGCGTGAAAAACTGCAACATTTTTATCCGCAGACAAAGAAACCGGGTATAAAAATGGCTTACATTCACTTTAAAGAAGACAGTTTTCGCCTTAACAACCTGCATCTGGTTAAACCCTTGCGTATTGAAAACCGCGAATATATCCAGAAAATGTACCAGTATC
>CATMOP010000190.1 GCA_950072225.1 uncultured Nitrospina sp. | reverse complement strand
TCCCGAAGGCTTGCCGCCGAACAGCCTTTGGGACTGATAATTGTGGATTATATGCAGTTGATGCAGGGACGGGGAAAGATTGAGAGCCGACAGCTGGAAGTCTCAGAAATATCCAGGGGCCTTAAAGCCTTGGCCAAAGAGCTGAATTTGCCGATACTTGCCCTTTCTCAGTTGAGCCGTGCGGTTGAGAGCCGGACGGATAAGCGGCCTCTCTTGTCGGACCTCAGGGAATCGGGTTCGATTGAGCAGGATGCGGATGTGGTCATGTTTATTTACCGTGATGTTGTGTATAATCCTGAAACAGATGATCCGGGTAAAACGGAAATTCTGATTCGTAAACAAAGAAACGGTCCCATTGGGGAAATATTCTTGCAATTTGAAAACCAGTTCACGCGCTTCTATAATAGTAGCCCCCGCATGGATGGTCCACCCGAAGAAGACTCTTCAAATTTTAATCCAGCCTTTTAATCGTAGATTTATTGTAACGGATAGACGGAGGTTGAAGTCTGGCGCTATAGTTTGTTTTTTACTGATATTTTTGATGCTTGGGCCATCCAGTATCCATGCTCAATCGCATCCCGGTATGGATGGTTTTCAGTTGCCACCCCAAGCCAGAGGTGATTTATACTTATCTCAAGGGAAGTTTAGGAAATCACTGGAAATTTATAAATCGATTCTGAAGGATGGGGCCGATTCTGGACCCATTTTCCGAAACATGGTTAAGGCCTGGAATGCAATTGGGGCTCTGGACGAGGCAAAGAAATATTTAAGTGAATACCGCCAGTCTCACGAAAATTCATCCGCAGTTTGGTATGCGTTGGGCTACCTGCATTATTTAAAGGACGACGACCTAAAAGCCGAAGAGTTATTGAAGCGGGCGACAGAACTGGATACTGATAATGGCTTGGCCTGGAATAATTGGGCGGCTTCTCTAGCTAAAGGTGAACACTTTCAGGAAGCGGTGGAAAAAGTGCGAACCGCGATTCGAACCAATCCGAAAGAGTTGATGTTTTTTTTTAACTTAAAAAAAATATATGAGGCGATGGGCGAAGGGCAAAGGTTTGAAGCGGAATATAATGACTCTGTGAAAGAAGGCACGAAGCCTCTGGCCTGGGGCTATGGAAAGACCCTCGCACGATCGTTGCGGCAGAAATCGTTCCGTGAATATGCCAAAGGAAATAAGATGGGAGCAATTGCCGGTTTTGAAAATATTCTAAATATATACAGGCAAATCAATGATGTGAAGGGGCAGGTGCCCGTTTTATTTAGTCTGGGCTTACTTCATGAAGAAAGTGGAAACGTCCAAAAGGGCCAGGAGTTTTTCAGGCAGGTGTTATCAATCAACCCGGATCATATTCAGGCTCAAGAGAAGGTACCACCCATTAATTAGGGTTAGGCTCCCGGTTTAATAAATTTTTACAGTCACTGAAAGGCGTTGTTTTGGCATTTGATTCGTTTTTCCGCTTGAATTGATTTAACTATTGACAAATAAGGGGTTTAAACGATACGATCGGGGGGGATTGTGAGCTTTTCTAACTTCTATCAAGGAGACAATGTGGGCAAGGACGAATTTACCATAGTTATTTTTCCTGGATCATTGAGCACACCCAGAAAATTGCGCCTGCCAAAACGTTTGGTGAAAATTAGCATTCTTGTGTCTTTTGTTGTTTTAATAGGGGTTCTTGGCTCTTCTTTCTATTTTATTCAGCAATATTTGAAGTTGCAGGATAGTGAGACAGAGCTGGTCAAGCTTCGACGTGAGTCGAAAATTCGCAAAATCCGGGTTGAAAAATTTGCCCAGCAAGTAAAAAACTTTGAGACGGAAATGGTCCGGCTGGAACGTTTTGAGAAAAAGCTCCGGGTCATTACGGCTCTGGAAAATTCCCCTCGATCGATTGAGAAAAACTGGGGCGTTGGTGGTCCTTATGGATTGAGCACAAACAGCTTCACGACAGCCATGGGCCGGGGTGCGGCCAACATGGTGGAGCGATTATCTAATGGGCTGGGTCACTTAGGAAAACAGGCTAAAATTCAGAGCATCAGTTTTCAGGAGTTAGATAATTTTTTTAAGAATCAAAAATCTTTACTTTCTTCAACCCCTTCAATTTGGCCCACCCGCGGTTGGGTAACCTCCGGTTTTGGATTCCGAAAATCTCCTTTTACGGGTTTAAGGGAAAAGCATGAAGGTTGGGATATTGCAGCCCGAAACGGGGCTCCGGTGCTTACTACGGCTGATGGTGTGGTGGTGGTCGAAGGAAGAGAGTATGGCTATGGGAACTTGGTTGAGATAGACCATGGTTATGGCCGTGTTACGCGTTACGGACACAACTCCAAACATTTGGTCAAAGTGGGGGACAGGGTCAAGCGTGGACAGGTTATTGCGCTGGTTGGGAATACAGGGCGCAGCACCGGGCCTCATCTCCATTATGAAGTGTTGCTCAATGGCGTGCCGGTCAATCCCAAGAACTATATTTTAGAAGATTAGTTTCCGGTTGTCCTTTGACGATTATTGAATCGGCAAAATTCGATTTGTTTACCCCCCACCCGATACCCCGAAATTTTCTATGTGCACCCTTTTAGAGAGGGTTTGGCCTTGAGTCTGGGGCTGAAATTCCCTGTATTATTGTGTTTATAATTCCAAGCTGAAATTTAATTGTCAGGCTTTAAAATGGTGTTTAGTTTTATCAAAAAACTTGTGGGTACCCATAATGACCGCGAAATTATGCGGATTCAGAGTTTTGTCGATGCTGTGAACGCTCTTGAAAAAGAGATCAAGGTGCTTTCCGATGACCAGCTTAAAGCTAAAACACCACAACTGAAAGATAAGCTGGCTAGTGGTTCCACATTGGAGGATATCCTGCCCGAGGCATTTGCGGTGGTCCGCGAAGCCAGTTGTAGGACCCTGGAAATGCGTCCTTTCGATGTGCAGATTGTAGGCGGAGTGGTTCTACATGAAGGAAAAATAGCGGAAATGAAAACCGGCGAAGGAAAAACCCTGATGGCAACCATGCCGGTTTACTTGAATGCTTTGACGGGAAAGGGAGTGCATGTTGTAACGGTTAACGACTATCTGGCTCGGCGTGACAGCGAGTGGATGGGCCAGATTTATGAGTTTCTAGGCTTATCCGTGGGAATGATTTATCACGATATTCCTGAAGATGAAAGAAAGACCGCCTATTTAGCAGATGTGCTGTATGGCACCAACAATGAATTCGGGTTTGATTATCTTCGAGATAATATGAAGTTCTCAAAAGAGCAAATGGTTCAGCGGGACCTGCATTTTGCCATTGTGGACGAGGTGGATAGTATTTTAATTGATGAAGCACGGACTCCTTTGATCATTTCCGGTCAGGCGGAAGAATCCACGGATAAATATTACAAAGTGAACCAGATCATCCCCAAGTTGAAAAAAGAAGAGCATTACCTGATTGATGAAAAAGCCAAGACCGCTTCCTTGACGGATGAGGGAATTGCCATCATGGAAAATCTGTTGAATGTGGAGAACCTTTATGATCCGGCTAATATAGAAACGCTTCATTGCCTAAATCAGGCGGTTAAAGCACATGGCCTGTTTAAAAATGAAGTGGACTATGTGGTGAAGGATGGAGAAGTCATCATTATCGATGAGTTCACCGGTCGCATGATGGCAGGAAGGCGCTACAGTGATGGACTGCATCAGGCGTTGGAGGCAAAAGAGGGAGTAAAAATCGAAAATGAAAACCAGACTCTCGCGAGCATCACTTTCCAGAACTATTTTCGTATGTATGAAAAACTGGCTGGCATGACCGGAACTGCGGATACGGAAGCAGAAGAATTTGGCTCGATTTATAAACTCGAAGTCATTGTGGTTCCCACCAACCAGCCCATGATTCGAGAAGATTGTCCGGATGTGATTTATAGAACCGAAGATGAAAAATTTGATGCTGCCATCGAAGAGATTAAGGAATTGCATGCGATAAAGAGGCCTGTTCTGGTAGGTACAATATCCATCGAAAGGTCAGAACTTTTGAGCAAAAAGCTGAAAAAATCTGGCATCAAACACAATGTTCTGAATGCCAAGCATCATGAAAAAGAGGCCGAAATCATTGCGCAAGCCGGGCAACCCGGGGCAGTGACCATTGCTACGAATATGGCAGGAAGGGGCACGGATATTGTTTTGGGTGAGAGCATCCCGGAACTGGGTGGCCTCCATATTCTCGGAACCGAACGCCATGAAAGCCGACGCATTGATAACCAGTTGAGAGGGCGTTCTGGAAGGCAGGGAGACATGGGTTCTTCCCGTTTCTATCTAAGCCTTGAGGATGATTTATTGCGTATTTTCGGGTCCGAAAAAATTTCTCCTTTAATGGCCCGGTTGGGAATGGAAGATGGGCAACCGATTGAGCATGCCATGGTCTCCAAAGCAGTTGCCAATGCCCAGAAAAAAGTGGAAGCCCATAACTTTGATATCCGAAAACATCTTCTGGAATATGACGATGTCATGAATCGTCAAAGGGAGGTTCTCTATACATTGCGCCGTGAAATCATTAATACGGATAATGCGAAAGAACTCCTGTTGGATATGGCGGATGAAGTGGTGGATGATACACTGGCTGAGATCGCCCAGGAAAAGATATATCCGGAAGAGTGGGACATTGAAGCTTTGAATGAATTATTGGAAACGCAGTTTACAGTTCACATCAAAAAATCCGGCGATCATGAACTAATCCTTCAAGGAAATACGAAGCTGGAGCTGGAA
>CATMOP010000189.1 GCA_950072225.1 uncultured Nitrospina sp. | reverse complement strand
TGTGATTTTATTAAGTTCCAGATAAAGATGGGTCAAGTCTTTCAGTTCTTCGCATTCGGCAATACATTTGCATTCCACATTCCCGAAGCCCAGGTTACTGAGGTCCAGTTTGGTCCCATCTTCACTGAGTCGGGCGCGGATCAGGTTGAAGACTTTAAATTCCGCCAAAGCGTTCATGCCCTTTTCCGTTAATGCATTACCAGTAAGATCTATGGTTTGAAGTTTTGGCAGGCATTTACTTTTAGACAATGCTTCAGCCCCTTCATCCGTAATCTGGTTTTTCCTGAGATCCATGATCTCCAGACTGCTCAGAGACTTGGCCTTAGCCAGGTATTTCAACCCCTCATCACCGATCCGGTTTTCTGATAATGCCAAGGAAGTCAAACTTCCCATATTGGGGGATTCGGCCAAATGCCGGGTCCCCTCCGGTCCAATCTCATTCCACGCCAGTCGCAGGGATTTAAGATTGGGGAATTTCTCGGATTCGGCCAAATATTTTATGCCCTCATCGCCAATTTTGTTTTTATACAATTTCAGGGATTCCAGATTAGGTAGTTTATTGGACTCCGCCAATGCCCGAGCGGAAAGCGCGGTGAGTTTTTTCCCGTTGATGGTCAGTCTTCGGACTTGTTTAATTGAACGGGATTTGACCATCTCCTGTACTGCGGCATCGCCAAATCTGGCGTAAGTGAAATCGAGGGTTTGATAGTCGCGGCTCAATTGGAATCCACTCCGGATCAACCCCTCGATGTTGTAGAATTTTTTCACAATGAACTCCCTGTCACAAAGAATCAAAAAACCGTTTTAAGGTGGTGAAGTAGGAATGCTGCATCATCATATCGTTGTGCCCCACCCCTTCCAGTATTTCAAGATGTTTTATTTTGGACCCGGCATTATCAAAATTTAATTTAGCCTCATGCGGAGATATCAAAAAATCGTCAGCCCCATGCATGATAAGAAGCGGGCATTTCACTAAACGGATCTTCTGGCTATTATTAAAAAGTGCATTTTCTTCCGGCGTGGTCTTATTGATTTTCAATCCCCGCCTTTCTACCAGCGGAACGGGATCAGCATAACCACTTTCGAGAACGCAACCGGTTATATCAGAACGCTTCGCACAAAGTTCCAGAGTCGGCGCACTACCCAGAGACCGGCCCATGATACAGATTTTTTCCTTTAACTTATTGTTTGATTTGAGTTGGTCAAAGATTTTATGGGCATCTTCGAGAGCGGCTCTGAGAGACGGTGTGCCCGTGCTCCTGCCATAACCGCGAAAATCGGCAACAATCAGCTCCGCTCCCAGCGCATTAAAATGTCCTGCCAAATTATCGTAGTCCGACACAATTTCCCCATTACCATGAAAGAACAATAAACTAAATCGGGCCTCGGGCGATAGATGCCGCCGAATATGAATAAACGTTTCGGTTTCCACTTCCACTTTAATTTCATCGGAATTTCCCGGCGTGGGAGCGGTGTCCCCTCGGGGGAAAAAGAGATTGGCGTTAAAAGCCTGTGAATCAAAAACTGAGGACGTAAGGTTTACCATTAATAATTATTATCTAAGTTTACCAATTAAAGAATTTATTGGATTAAAGCCGCCAAAGGCGGCAATTTGAAAAAAATTGAAATCCATTCAAATTCATGCCAGAATACCCGCCTCAAAAGATCATTTTTTTTGAAATTTTGACCGGGCGTAATGTTTGCTGGGTCTTTAATTTATAACTCTAATTAGAAAATAAGGTGAAGTCTAATGTTAATGGAAATAGCCCCCATTGAAAAGCTGTTTAAGTCCTATGCAACCATTTGTGATGCCGCCCGCAAAAACCTGGGCCGGGATCTGACCATCGTTGAAAAAATCCTTTTTACCCATATGGATCCCAACACCGACTATTCTAAACTAGAGCGCGGTGTTTCCAATATTTTTCTTAGTCCCGACCGTGTAGCCATGCAGGACGCGACTGCACAGATGGCTATTCTCCAGTTTATGTCCGCCAAAATGCCCAAGGTAGCTGCTCCCACGACTGTCCACTGTGATCATTTGATCCAGGCTTATTCGGGAGCCATGGCCGACCTTAAAACCGCAGAAGAGACCAATAAAGAGGTGTATGACTTTCTCCGTTCCGCCTCGATGAAATACGGCATGGGATTCTGGAAGCCGGGTTCGGGAATCATTCATCAAGTGGTTTATGAAAACTATGCCTGTCCCGGAACCTTGATGGTTGGAACCGACTCTCACACCCCCAACGCCGGCGGCATGGGCACCATCGCTATTGGCGTAGGCGGCGCGGACGCGGTCGATGTAATGACCGATCAACCTTTCATGACCAAAATGCCCAAATTCATTGGTATTAAATTAACCGGAAAATTGAGCGGCTGGACGGCATCGAAGGATGTCATCCTCAAAGTGGCTACCATGCTTACAGTTAAGGGTGGAACAGGCAAAATCCTGGAGTATTTTGGCGAGGGTGCACGAAGCCTGAGCGCTACCAGCAAAGGCACTATCACCAATATGGGGGCAGAAATTGGTGCGACCACCTCCATTTTTGGTTATGACGACATGATGGACCCGTATCTGCGTGCCACCGACCGAGGCCCCATTGCCGACCTGTGCAAGCAATACGCCGAGCATTTGCGGTCCGATCCTTCCGCGGAAGCAGATCCTGAAAAATACTACGATGAATATTATGAAATCGATTTAAGCACTCTCGAACCCCATATCGTCGGCCCGCATACACCGGATCTCGGCAGGCCCGTATCCGCAATGAGCGCAGAAGTCGATGAAAAAGACTACCCAGAAAAAATTTCAGCCGCTTTAATCGGTTCTTGCACCAATTCCAGCTATGAAGATATGACCCGTGCGGTCAGCCTGGTTCGTCAAGCCAAAACGGCCGGATTAAAAGCTCAGACCAACCTGATGGTCACTCCCGGTTCGGAAACCATTTACCAGACCATTAAGCGTGACGGCATTCTCCAGGAGTTTGAAGATGTTGGCGCCACGGTTCTGGCTAATGCCTGCGGCCCTTGTATCGGACAGTGGAAACGAGAAGATATCAAAAAAGGCGATAAGAACAGCATCCTCACCTCCTACAACCGTAACTTCGCCAAGCGTAACGATGGCAACCCAGAAACCCTGGGTTTCATCAGCAGTCCCGAACTGGTAGTGGCGATGGCGTTTAGCGGGTCCATGAAGTTCAATCCGTTGACCGACACCTTGAAAGACAAGGACGGCAAAGATTTTAAATTCCAACCGCCAGCCGGGGAGGTTCTTCCGCCTAATGGTTATACCCCTCAGGATGCGGGTTATGAAGCCCCGACCATGAGTGGAGATGTCGTCGTCGACCCGTCCAGCGAACGGCTGGCGATTCTGGATCCCTTCCCAAAACAGGATCCGGTTAAGGACTATCAAGACCTTCCCGTATTATTCAAGGCCAAAGGGAAATGTACGACCGACCATATTTCCCAGGCGGGCCCCTGGCTCAAATTCCGCGGACATCTGGACAATATCAGCAACAACATGTTCCTCGGAGCTGTAAACGCTTTTCATCCTGAAACCGGACAAGGCAATAACCCGGTAACCGGGGAAGAAAACCAGGAACTCAATAAAATTGCCCGCAACCTGAAAGATTCAGGCTTGGGTTGGGTCGCGTTTGCCGATGAAAATGTCGGCGAGGGTTCCAGCCGTGAACATGCGGCTATGGAACCGCGTCATATGGGATGCCTGGTATTTGTCGCTAATTCCTATGCCCGCATCTTTGAAGCCAATCTGAAGAAGCAGGCCGTCCTGCCCTTAACATTTGTAGACAAAGCGGACTACGATAAAATTCAGGCAAAAGACCGGATCAGTTTTGAAGGTCTGGATCAATTGGCTCCAGGAAAAGCGGTCACCATGACGATCAAGCATGAAGATGGCTCTAATGACTCCCTTCAGGTCAACCACACTCTCAACGAAAATGAGATTAATTGGTTCCAGGCCGGGTCGGCCCTTAACTACGTGGGCTCACAAAAATAACTTTTGGATCGGAATAAAAAAAACCCGGGCAGTCTAAGGCTGTCCGGGATTTTTTATTTCCTGATTTTTTAATAACCTGCTAATGCCACCATAAAGAAAGCATTATAATCCTATGTGATATAACAAATGGCTCAAACCAGTGTGTTTCGAAAGCTTTATATGTAAATTTTAAAATTTTCCTTAAAAATAAAAATGAAGCAACACAAAAAGGTTGCTGAAATAGTAATGATTATCACGACAAGGGTATGGCTGTGATGAACAAACACAAAGTGGACATAGTCAGTGAAGTTTCAATGCCGAAAAGAGGCGATTCGCTAGACAATCCATTAGGACATCCAAAAGAGTTCAAACTTCCCGCAATGGAAGTTGTTCCGGGAAAATACACAAACACCCTTTATTCACCCAGGGACATTACTGATGATTGGAAAGCATACAAGCACTACCTGTCAGAGGTTAAACCGGCATTTCACCCGCATGTTTTATTTGTTGAGCACGATTCTAGTGAGATAGAAAATATAGCACTCATGTCGTTAGGAGGCATTCTACACCATATGAATGGTAGCGCTAATTATGCATTGGTTGGCGAAGGTAATATCAATATTTTATCTGATATCATTTCAAAAAAACAACCTGAATGGATTGGCTTTAATCTTTACACAGGATTAACTGATTATGTTTTTGATTGGATTAAAAAATATAAAATTGAACGAGCCAGTTTTATTCAGATCGGAAGAG
>CATMOP010000188.1 GCA_950072225.1 uncultured Nitrospina sp. | reverse complement strand
GTGACTTGAAATGGGCCGTTGTGGAGGCCTTGGTTCCTCGTCACGAGAGGGATATAAGAGCGCAGGCTTCAATCTGCGGAAGAGGTCTAGATGGCAAAAGTCCCTATTGCCCAATCGGTCATGGATTTGATAGAACCCATCCTGGTAGCAGAAGGACTGGAACTGGTTGATGTCGAATATAAAAAAGAAGGACCTAACTGGGTTCTAAGAATATTTATCGACAAGGAAGAGGGCATCACGGTTGCTGACTGCCAAAAAGTCAGCCACCTAACAGGTGATCTCATTGATGTTGAGGAAACCATCAAAACCCCCTTCAATCTGGAAGTCTCATCCCCCGGCTTGGACCGGTCTCTTAAACGGGAAAAAGATTTTTTGAAATTCAAGGGAAAGCGGATTCGCCTTCACAGCCTTTCCCCGATTGATAACAAAAGAAAGTTTACCGGCATCCTGGCTGATTTTAAAGATCAAATCATATTTATAGATTTGGATGGAAAGCCTTTTGAAATTCCGTTGAGCCAAGTGGCCAAAGCAAACTTAGTTATTGAAATTTAGGATAAGCACCATGAGCATGGAAACAATCAGCATTCTGGAACAGATAAGTCGAGATAAGGGAATCGACAAGGAGATCCTGATTAATGCCTTGAAATCTGCAGTCGAGGTCGCCGCACGCAAAAGGTATCCAACGGCCAAGGAGTTGCAAAGCGAATTCAATGAATCCACCGGGGAAGTTGAAATTTACCTGGAAAAAACAGTGGTTGAAACTGTCGATCAGCCGGATGAGCAAATCAGCCTGGAGGACGCTTCAGCATTTTCCGAAGATGTCCAGATCGGAGACCAAGTGCTAGTCCAACAGGTTCAGGAAAATTACGGACGCACTGCTGCCCAACTCGCCAAGCAGGTGATCATACAAAAAGTCCGCGAAGCGGAAATAGACCTGATTTATAACGAATACATCGATAGAAAAGGAGAATTGATCAACGGAATGGCTCACAGAATGGAACATGGAGACCTTATCGTTGACCTGGGAAAAGCGGAAGGCATCCTGCCGCGACGGGAACAGGTTTTCCGGGAAAGTTTCAATCGGGGAGAACGCATTCGGGCTTATATCCTGGATGTCCGGAAAACACCCAAGCATGCTTTGGTAATCCTTTCCCGCACCCATGTCGGATTGATCAAGCGTTTATTCGAGCTAGAGGTTCCCGAAATCAGCGAGGGAATGGTGGAAATCATGGGAGTGGTTCGTGAACCCAACGGCCGTACCAAAATTGCAGTGAAAACCAATGACCGGGAAATTGACGCAGTCGGCGCCTGTGTTGGCATGCGCGGAATGAGGGTCCAGTCCATCGTCCAGGAACTGCGTGGAGAAAAAATAGATATCGTCGAATTCTCCGAAGACCCGGAAACCTATATCAAAAATGCCTTGAGTCCGGCCAAGGTCGCTAGAATTGTTCTCAATCCTGAAGAAAAACAAATGACGATTATCGTGGCCGAAGACCAAATGTCCTTGGCAATTGGGAAAAAAGGACAAAATGTGCGACTGGCCGCCAAGCTTGTTCGTTGGAAAGTAGATATCAAAGGCCCATCTGAAGGTTCGGAACTGGGTGCAGAACATGCCTTTTTAACCTCAGGCAAAACATCCACCGTGGATTTTCTGGATGACATTAAAAATACCAAAGGTTTGGGTGAAAAAGTGATGACCCTCCTTTTCAATGAGAACGTTGTCACCTATGAGGAAACGCTAAAGAGGGGAATAAAAGGTTTGGTCCTGTTGCCGGGCATTGGTCCCAAGAAGGCCGAAGCCCTAATGAAAGTGGTGGAAGCCCATATAAAGGAAGTAGAACTGGCACAAGAATCGGTAGAAGAGGAAACCCTTGAAACGTCCGGACCGGATGAAGGTATTACCGAAACCCCCGGTGATAAAACTAAGACGGACGAATCGGTTGAGAAAAAAGAAGAGCTTGTAGATGAAGAGGATGAAGAAATACCAATACAGGAATTAAAAGGAGTAACTCCTGAGATCCTGCAAACTCTTATCAATAACGGATTTGAAACTTTGGCCGAGCTTTCTGTTACTCCACTGGATGAGTTACTCTCTATGGAAGGTATTGATGAGAAGATTGGCCAATCTATTCTGGAACAGGTCAAACAACGTCTGGAAAATCTTGAAAATGTTTAAAGTTCAAACCCTATCAGTATCATTCTATCGAGACCCGAAAACTTTTCCCAAACCCGTGAACTGTTTGTCGACTCCGGGTCGTAAGAGAATTGTGCTGTTGTCTCATAACAGGAGGAAATTTGGCTAATATTCGCATCAACAAACTGGCCTTGGAACTCAATATTCAGAATGATCAGATCATTGAGGCCCTGCAGAAACATGATATCGCTGTAAAAAACCATATGAGTTCCATTGATGGGGAAGCCACGGAATATATCCGTGACCTCTTTGCGCCCAAAACCACCCCGAAAAAGGTGGTGAAAAAAGCCAAAGCGAAAATAAAAATCAAGGTTCCTTCCAAGGTAAAAGTCACAACCGCTAAAACACAGGCTAAATCTACCGCCGCCAAAAAAGCCGCAAAGAAATCAGAAGACAAAACCGAAAAAATCTCAACCCCAAAAGCTAAGGCCAAAACTGTAGCAAAAGCCAAAGCACCGGCCAAAGAGACAAAAGACAAAAAAACACCGGGAATCAAAATAGTAAAAAAACTCGGCCTCAAAATAGTCAAAAAAGAAGAGAAACCTAAGCCTGTCGAGAAAAAACCGGCCCCGGCCGCAAAAGTTAAAACCCCAGTTGCAAAAGTTAAAACCCCTGAGGTGACAGCACCCCCCGTTGCTCCCATACTGACCCCAGAACCTAGTGTAGAAGAAGAAAAATTCGAGCTGGTTCAAATTGGCGAAAACATTCCGGTGCGGGAATTGGCAGAAAAATTGAAATGTGCCCCGAATGAAATCATTAAGGAATTAATGGTTTTCGGAGTCCTGGCTAATATCAACCAAACTCTAAACTTTGATCTTGCCAGCAAGGTCGCCGATAAACTTGGGTTCGAGGTTGAACTTTTTGTTGAAAAATCTGATCTGGATTTTGCGGAAGAGGAACAGGACAACGTCAAAGACCATGTTTCCAGAGCTCCGATTGTGACCATCATGGGCCATGTCGATCACGGCAAGACCTCCCTTCTGGATGCCATCCGCAAAACTGAGGTGACGAAATTTGAAGCTGGTGGAATCACTCAGCATATTGGTGCCTACCAAGCCCACATCAAGGGATCACCTATCACTTTCCTCGACACGCCGGGACACGAAGCCTTCACAGCCATGAGGGCCAGGGGTGCGCAGGTGACAGATATTGTCGTTCTGGTTGTGGCCGCCGATGACGGAATCAAACCGCAAACCAAGGAAGCAATTCACCACGCTGAAGCGGCAGGTGTTCCGATTCTTGTCGCTATCAACAAGATTGACAAACCGGACGCAAAGCCCGATGAGGTCAAAAAAGCATTGGCCGACCTGGGCCTCCTACCTGAAGATTGGGGCGGACAAACAATTTACGTGGAAGTCTCGGCCCTGAAGGGAACCGGAATTGACAACCTCCTTGAAAACCTGCTCCTGCAGGCAGAAATCATGGAACTGAAAGCAAACCCGTTGCTCCGCGGTAAAGGAGTGGTGATCGAATCCAAACTGGATAAAGGGCGCGGACCTATCGCCACCCTGGTTGTTCAAAGCGGCACCTTGAGGGTTGGTGAGCCTTTCATCGTTGGTTGCTATTTTGGCAAGATCCGGGCACTTCTCGATGACAAAGGCAAAAAAATTAAAAAAGCAATTCCGGCTACTCCTGTGGAAGTGGTGGGTTTGCCGGATGTTCCGCAACCCGGTGACCACTTCATGGTGGTTCAGGATGAAAAAAAAGCGCGGCAACTCAGTAGTCTGAGACTGCAACAACAGCGGGAAATCCAACTGGCCAAATCCACGCGCATCACCATGGATGACCTGCACCAGCAGATTCTTGAAGGCCAGATTAAAGAACTCAATCTGATCATTAAGGCGGATGTCCAGGGCTCGATTCACGCCGTCCAGGAAGCCTTCAGAAATCTGGAAAACAAGGAAGTTCGCATCAAATGCATTCATGACGCAGTCGGGGGTATCACCGAGTCGGATGTTATTCTGGCCAGCGCGTCCAACGCCATCATTATTGGATTCAACGTACGCCCAACAGACCAAGCCACAAAACTTGCCACAAGGGACCAGGTAGATGTTCGTCTCTACAGCATTATTTATGATGCCATCAATGACATGAAGCAGGCCATGGAGGGAATGCTTGCTCCCAAATACAAAGAGCGGATTATCGGCAGAGCCGAGGTCCGGGAAGTTTTTACTCTTCCCAAAGTCGGCACCATTGCCGGATGCCATGTTCTGTCAGGTAAAATTGAACGCAACCTGGAGGCCCGCTTGATTCGAGACAATGTGGTAGTCTACCAAGCCAAGATCGCGTCTATCAGAAGGTTTAAGGACGATGTAAAAGAAGTCGCCGCTGGTTATGATTGCGGCCTGTCTATCGAAAAATTTCAGGATATAAAACTGGGAGATGTGATCGAACCGTTCGTAATGGAAGAGATCATCTCCTGATATGCGGAGCTCCGCAATGAAAAATGATTATCGGTTGTTGCTACATCAAGTTTTATTTGCACGAAAGCCGGTCGCTAAAAGAAAAGCGCCGGGTCGTTAGGGCCATTAAAGACCGGCTCAAGAATAATTTTAATGTGTCGGTCGCAGAAGTTGGAGACCCGGATAATTGGCAA
>CATMOP010000187.1 GCA_950072225.1 uncultured Nitrospina sp. | reverse complement strand
TCTCCCATCGCCTCTTCCTCAGTAATTATAAAAATATGATACCCGAATTTACTTTTAATGGGGCCTTGGACAACGCCAACCGGAGCTTCCATGGCAGCCTTTTCCACTTCAGGAGCGGAGGTGTTATGTTCTAGAAACCCGAGGTCGCCACCTTTATAGCGAGATCCGCAAGCGCTGTATTTTTTTGCCATCTTGGCAAATACTTTAAAAAGCATTTCGCGGTCTTTATATTCATCCTCTTTCAGGTGATCGAGAAGCACTTTGGCAAGTTCTTCGGTGCTCAGAACAATGTGGCTGACTCGAATAGATCGTATTTCCATATCAGAATCCCTTACGGATGTTGGTGGACAAGCTTATATGTTGAGCGCACATTATACTCGCTACTCGCAATAGTGGCAACTGGGCAAAGGCCCGTCAAGCCGAGAAAAACGGTTGTTAGCTAGATAGAGCTATTGCCAGTCGGCTCTCCGCCTAGGAGGGGAAATGGTTTTCAATGGCATCCATGAGGGACGATACGGTATATTGGTCCGGCACGATCTCTACAATTAAGCCTGCGTCCCGGGCGGTTTTTTCGGTGATGGGGCCGATGCAGGCGATCTTTGCTTTTTTGATATAGGGGAGGAGTTTGTCACTCATTAAGGCTAAAAAGTTATTGACGGTGGAGGAGGAGGTAAAGGTGATGACATCAATACTCCCTTCTTTGAGCCTCTTTTCCAAGGCCTCCACAGATGGGGAAGGCAGGATGGTCTGGTAAACCGGAGCGATATCGACGAAGGCTCCCATTTTCCGCAGTTGTTCGGGCAGGGTTTCGCGGGCGACGGTAGCGCGGGGTATAAGAAACCGTTTGCCTTTAATATTTTCCTTGCCAATGCTTTCGATCAGGGATTCGGCGACAAAATCTTCGGGCACTACATCCACGCGAATTCCCAGGTCGCGAACCGCTTCGGCGGTTTTGGGTCCGATGGTAAAGACCCGAATCCCTTTCAATTCACGGATGTCCTGGTCAATAGCCTTGAGTCGTTCGGCAAAAAACCGCACGCCATTGACGCTGGTGAATATCAGTCCCTGGTATTGAGAGAGGTTGTTCAGCGCATTATCCAGGGGAGACCAATCATCCGGTGCGATGGTCTCTATCACTGGGAAAAAGAAGGGTTCGGCGCCCAGCTCTCGCAGGCGATCAATCATAGAATCGGCCTGATCGCCTTTTCGAGTGACCACAACAGTTTTACCAAACAGCGGCAGCTGTTCGTACCACTCGATGTCAGGTTTCAGGTTCACCACTTCTCCGATGATGGTCAAAGCCGGAGGTAAAATTTTATCCTTTGCCGAAATTTCCACAATGGTGCCAAGGGTGCCGGTCCAGGTTTTCTGCCGGGCGGTTGTGCCCCATTGAACAACGGCGATGGGGGTTTCCGGGCTTTTGCCGAATTTCATGAGTTTTTCGACAATCAAAGGAAGTTTGCGTGCGCCCATGAGAAAAACCAAAGTCCCGGACCGGGCGGCTATTTTTTCCCAATCGATATGAATATCGCCCTGCTTTTTCTCGTTGCTCCCGGTAATGATAGAAAGAGTGGAAGAAAGATGGCGGTGCGTGAGCGGGATGCCAGCATAAGCGGCGACCCCCGTTACCGAGGATACACCAGGAACAATAACGAATGGAATTCCCGCTTTCTGGACAGCCTGAATCTCTTCTCCTCCGCGTCCAAACAAGAAAGGGTCGCCGCCTTTTAAGCGGATAACGATTTTTCCTTCACGAGCTTTGCTGATGAGCAGATGATTGATCTGCTCCTGTTCTATGGAAGCAATGCCTTCTTTTTTCCCCACATAGATCATCTCTGTTGATTTTTGGGCGAAACGGACCATATCCGGATTGACCAGGTGGTCGTATAAGATGACATCGGCTTTTTGCAGCCACTGCTTGCCATTTAAAGTCAACAGGCCGACATCGCCCGGCCCGGCACCAACTAGAACCACTTTTCCTTTATTTGATTCAGCCATTTTGTGCGTGCAGGTAGTTCGCGAGGTCTGCGAATTCATCGAGCGAGAGGGTTTCGCCTCTTCGGTTAAGGTCAATGCCGGCCAACCGGGCTTGGCCATTTTCCTTATTAAACAGGTGTCTCCAGTCTTTTAAATTATTTTTCAGCATTTTTCTTTTATGAAAAAATGCTGAATTCACCATTTTAAAAAATAGTTTTGGATCTTCCACCCGCACCCTTGGCTGGGGCAGGGGCATCAGACCGATAAGAGAAGAATCAATTTTTGGTGTCGGCGAAAACGCGGTATTAGGAATTTCAAGCAATCGCTGAACCTCACAATGATACTGCACGTAGACGGAAAGGGATCCATATGCCCGCTGACCAGGTTTAGCCGTTAATCGGTCCACCACTTCTTTCTGTAACATCAATGTCATGGAGCGAATATGTTTGCGGTAATGGATCAATTTTTTCATGATGTGGGTGGCAGCGTAATAGGGAAGATTGGAAACAATATTAAGTCCTATTCCCAGGGAACTGTAGTCAAACTTTGCCGCATCGCCTTCAACCAGTTCAAAAGACAGAGCATCGCCGAAACGTTTTTGCAGATCCCTGGAAAGCTGAGGATCCAGCTCAATGGCGGTCAGCGAATCTGTCTGCTGGATCAGGAGTTGGGTGAGGATGCCCTTTCCCGGCCCGATCTCTACCACAGGTTCGCCAGGCTGGATATGGGCCAGTTGGATGATTTGCTGAGCGATACCGGGGTCGATCAGGAAGTTTTGCCCGAGCGGCCTCTTCTTCATTGCATGGATAGGGTGGATTGAGACAATTGGGATGCCGCTCGCAAAGCCATTTTAAGATTTTTGGCACAGGCTTTGTTCCTTCCTGCAATATCGAATGCGGTGCCATGATCCACGGAGGTTCTCAATATGGGCAGGCCCAGGGTGATGTTCACTCCCTGTCCGGCGGAGTCCATTTTTACTGGGATCATTCCCTGGTCGTGATACATGCAGACCACGGCGTCATATTTCTGGGAATCTGGTCTGCCAAACAGGGCATCGGCGGAGAAAGGCCCACTAGCCTGGATGCCTTCCTTTTGCACGATTTTCAGTGCGGGCACAATGTAATCGGTTTCTTCCTGCCCAAAAATGCCTCCATCCCCGCAATGTGGATTGAGTCCGGTCACCGCAATACTGGGAACATCGGTCACATGCTGGATCAGCCATTCATGAGTCAGATAAATGGTGTTGAGCACCCTTTCTTGGGTAATAAGGGGTTTGACCTGTTCCAGGGGAACATGGGTGGTAACAAGCACAACTCTTAAGGAGTTGCCCGCCATCATGAGTGCAGCTTGTTTGGAATTCGTGAGATGGGCCAGTAGTTCAGTATGTCCGGGAAAAGGATAGCCTGCAAGATGCAGGCTTTTTTTATTAATGGGTGCTGTAGTTATGGCTGAGACTTCATCGTTGAGTGCCAGATCCACGGCGGTTTTGATCGCTTCATAGCTGGCCTGGCCAGCCTGCGAGCTGGGTTTGCCAATGGAAATGTTTTCGGGAACGTTTTTGAGGTCAATGACATCAATGGCACAGGTCTGGTACCAGCCTTGATCGGGCCGGTCAATAGTGTGAACCAGAATCTCCGGGGCATACTTTTTTGCGGTTGCCTGGAGAAGGCGGGCATCGCCGATGACTACTGCCCGGGATTGAAGATGCAGGGTGTCATCCTGAAAAGCTTTGACGATGACCTCAGGTCCGATCCCTGCCGGGTCTCCCATGGTTAATGCAATAATAGGTGCTGAATCCACAGTTCTAACTCTTATTAAGGATTAGAAGCACCATGAAAGCAGGGTCATTTCCGCAATTCATGGATTTTTCCTTTGTTTTTTTTTGATAACCCGGAAGGATTTGGACTCGCATCCAAGATTTTTTTATCCACATTGTTTTCATACTCTTTGAAATTTTCTACAAACTGGATTGCAAGTTCGCGGGCTTTTTCATCGTAAGCTTCCGGGTTTTTCCAGGTGTTCCTCGGTTGCAGGATTTCATCCGGAACCCCCTTGACCCTTAGCGGAACATGCAGGCCGAAAATGGGGTCCACCTGAGTTTCCACTTGGTCCAACTGGCCCTCGAGAATAGCCTTGATCATAGTCCGGGTATATTTGATTTCTATCCGGTGCCCGACCCCATAGGGCCCTTCTGTCCATCCGGTATTCACCAGCCAGCAGGATACGTTATATTTGGCGATCTTCTCCCCAAGCATATCCGCATAAATGGATGGGTGCAGGGACATAAACGGAGCACCAAAACAGGTGCTGAAAATCGCTGTGGGTTCGCGGCTTATCCCTTTTTCGGTTCCTGCCACTTTAGCGGTGTAACCTGAGATGAAATGATACATGGCCTGCTCCGGGGTGAGCTTGGAAACCGGAGGCATGACTCCATATGCATCGCAGGTCAGCATGATCACATTATCTGGATGACCTCCCATACCACTGAGCACAGCATTTCGAATATGGGTGATGGGGTAACTGGCCCGTGTATTTTCCGTGAGGCTACCATCATCCAGGTTGAGGCGGCGTGTATCCAGATCTAAAACCACATTTTCAAGCAGGGTGCCAAACCGGCGGGTACATTCATGAATTTCGGGTTCTGATTTCTTGGACAAGCGAATCACCTTGGCGTAACACCCGCCTTCAAAATTAAAGACGCCTCGATCGCTCCACCCATGTTCGTCATCGCCAATCAGTTTGCGTGCAGGGTCTGCGGACAAGGTGGTTTTCCCGGTTCCGGAAAGCCCGAAAAATACTGCCGAGTCGCCCTTTTTTCC
>CATMOP010000186.1 GCA_950072225.1 uncultured Nitrospina sp. | reverse complement strand
AACGGAGGCTATAAAAGCAACCTTGACTCCTTGGCAGGAGTAAAAAGCTATTGTTTATTGGGTCCAGCGTTACGCTGGCCGGCGAGTTTGTTCATTCTTTGGAGAAAAGCCCGGCCCGACGCGGGAACTTTGATTCCTTCATGCCCCATAAGCAGGTTGCGGTTGGAAACCGATTGCTGGTAATACTCGTAATTCGCGTTCCTGTCGGACCAAATGACCGTCCCCTCGAAAGAAAGCCCGGCAAACAAACCCTCAATACGGGAATAGGCAAAAATATCATTTTTACTGAGAGCCAGATTCAAATCTATAGTTTTCCCCACCGGTCCCAGTGCGATCTGCGGCCCCTTCCCCAGATCATATTGCGTCTTGAATAATTGTTTGAGTCCCTTGTTGGTCATCACCAAAAGCACCAGCTCTGCTTTCTGGATGCCGGCCTGAATTCCCCAACTGGCCTGCCGGGATTTAACAAAAGCTGGTGGATTCCATTTTCCAGTCTTCGGTGATCGAACAATCACTACTCCTTTCCCGACGCGGGCCCCGGCGATCATAGCCGCTTTCAGCAGATTGGGAAACACCACAATGGCCTTGGTATGCCCCAGAAGTTTCTGCGGAATCTGCGAAGCATGGATCAACCCGCCAATGGTTTCCTCAGCATCCAAAAGAAGTTCGGTATGTTCAAAAGGATTCGGCCCATTAAACGGTGACGACGCGCAGGCTGAAAATAAGAACACAAAAATACAAATCCAGCTTTTCATGACTTCTCACAGTGAAGAAAAGATATAGGGAAATATAAGCCTCTTGTGTATAAAAGGAAAGAAATGGAAAGAGGGCGCAGGGTTCAGGGTTTTGCTGAAAGATACAACACCTTATAAGCCGCAGTCGCCCGGGAAACCCCCTTCACCATCGCCCGGACCGAAAGGGTCGCGCCGGTGATGGAATGGATGATGCGATAATCCGTGTCGGCATTTTTACCGGTAAACTGATCCATGAAGGAGGGATACCTTACCTCCCACCCGCGTGGTTCGCGATAGACCAGGATCTCGACATCCCGCACCGACCCATCCATATTAAGAACAACCATGAACGTGATGGGAAATGATTTTCCAATCTCATGATCAATGATGGCATACCCCATAGGAATCCCATCCCGCTTTCCAACATAAAAAGTCATCCGGTTGGTTTTGATGTTTTGTAGACAAAGGTCACCAATGGCCTTTTTCTGCTCATCCGTCAGCCACTTCTTTTCCCGGTCCACTTTGTCCGCTCCCGGAAAAGCAATTTCAAAAGCCTGCTTTTTCGTGAGATAAACCTGAACATCCAGCACCTTTTCTTCTTCCTCCTCCGAAAAAGAGGAAGGAACAAAAATATTTAAAGCGATACCCATAGCCAGGTAAGCCAAAAAGAATTTTAAAAACCTTGAAATCATAAGAATAAAAATTTAAGCAAATATTTATCTGCACTCCTTAAAGCATCCAGACCTTGAACTTTTTACCGCAAAGCGGTTAGGGAGGCAAAAAAATTTTCGAAGCCTGACAAAAAAATCCTGGCATCCTGAGAGAAAACCTGGAGGAGCCATCATCTCAAGATGCCAGGATTGGAAGTCCCAACGGACAGTCATCAATCGATCAATACATATAAGCAACGGCCATACTAAACAGGTCAGTCGATTTACTGTCTTCTGTTTTGGTGTGGGTATGATCAATCTTCAAAGCAACCTCTGGAATCGGCATGTAGGACACTCCATAGGTATAAACCGCATTTCTGTTTTTAGACAGATCGGCCGCAGTTCCCGCAGGCATCTCATCCTGGGTCCGCACCCTCTCAAACATGAAATGCGGCACAATATCATGCGTGGTCTTCCACCCCAGCAACTGGGGAAGGTGCACACCCGCCTGAATATTATAACCAAAATTGTTCGAGGCAATTCCGCCGGAACAACCGCCGGCAGCTGTGCCACAAAACGTATTCATGGCGGCGGCATCATTGATATCGGTATTGACGATAGAAGCGTTCATGTCGAACCATTTCCAGCGATATTTGATATCTGCTTCAATAAGGGTCATGTTACCGTCTTCTGCGATAATACCATGCGTGGTATCGCCGTTGACCAGCGAGAACCCGACTTGCAGGCCGGGGAAAAGCTTGGTGAACTCCACCCGGGCGAAGATGCTAAAATCCTCTGCGATGGCTTTATTGATCTGATGCCGCCCACCCCGAATACCATCATTGGAGAAAGAACTGGCAGATCCACCGCCTCCATTGCCAGAGCCGGCACTAGCGCCCGTCTTTTCGACAGATTGCAGGGAGCCCACGGCAAAGACACGGTAATTCACACCATCCATGGGGGTGCCGAAAATTCCTGCACCAGCGACAGTCCACGTGGTGGGTATCATGCGAACTTGCAACAGGGGCCGTTCAACGGTCCAGAACAAGTTCGGTTCATGGAATTCGTTGAGAAGCCCAACAGGAGCCAGCAAGACCCCGGCGCGAACATTGAAAGCGGGTTTCAACAGAAAATCCAGGTAACCGAACTCAAATTCCAGTTCCTGCGCCGCGTGCTCAAAATCAATTTCGGCATTGAGGTGAATCCAGTCGGTCAACAAGGCGTGCACCCCGATGACAAAACGATGGTTATCAAGCGTAGCGCCCCCGTTTTCGGTGTTCTGGCCGAAATGCAATTCCCCGTAGCCGTGGACACTGACCCGGTTGTGGTCGGAGGTGCCTGCGCCAAACCCCCGGTTTTTCAAATCGTCCACTTCATCGGCAAGCAAATCTATTTTCTTTTCCAGTTCTTCCGTGCTGGCAGAATAACCAGGCGCCGCCACCAATAAAAATGTCAGAGCCATCAATACCAGGTAACCTAATCTTTGTTTCATTTACCCCCTCCTTTCTCCACATTAATTACAGAATTCCAAAGAACCCCAGAAAATCATGCCAAAATTTAACTTGATGGAAAATGAATCCATCAGGCCCTCGTACTATTTCCAGACAAACCATCCAGGCAACGTATTAATGCTGAAACACCACTGGAATGGCTACGTTCTAGAGGAATATTACGCATTCTAGCTACCCGGGTTGCTTCTTCAGCCATGGGGTGGGCCACCGTACCAGTAAAAATAACAATTCCATCCGTCCCTAATATTCTATTGGCAAGGTTAGGCACTCGTTTGCTGAATACCTTGACCCGATATCCCATGTCCTTACATTTCCTTTCATAAGATCTTTTTAATCGATCCAACCCACCTACAATTGCTATACTCATAAATCCCGTTCCTTTCTAATATCGTTAAGGGACCAGTTCCAACTTTAATAATGATAATTATTCTCAAATTAAAATTAACCAAATTTTTTTATTTCAGAACAATTTTAAATATTTCTGGTCTTTTGGCATAGGACACAAATTTGTTCTCCAATTCAACCAATATCTTAATTTGATAATGATTATCATTTTAATAAAAATGACAACCCCTGTCAACCCTCTTTTGAATATATTTTTGCTACTATAACTTATTATTTTTATTGGTCTTATATTATTTTTAGCAGAAAGTTTTTGAAACTTTTTTAAAAGTTGCAGTAGATACCAAGAAAATTAGTTTTTAAACATTTAAATAAGATAAGTTGTATTGCGACAAAATCAGAACAAGAAGAGCTCTCGATATTATTGAGCTCCTAGAAAAATATTATACAGCTTCCGGTTTTCCTCTGGAGATAGTTTGTGAACTTGTTTTTCCAGGCTCCCTTTACTCAACTGGCCAGCCATACTGTTCAATCGACTTTGTATCAACTGAGAATCTTCTGTACCACTAACAACATCGAGGTATCGTGTCCAATGAAGTACCGCCAACGCATTTTCACCCATCGAGAAATAATAGTTCCCGAGATTTTTATTCAGTCCAGGGTTTTCAGGCTCGATCAATAATAAATCGTAATACATAGCCAAGGCTTTTTCCTTCTCACCCAGCCTTTCATAAACCGCGCCCTGTTTTAACAAAAGAACGGCATTCGAGTGATTGAAAGCATTTATGCTTTTAAATTCCTTCAAAGCAGCTTCCAATTGTCCCTCAAGAAATAATCTTTCCGCCCGCTCTGTGGTAATATCTACAAAACCCTTATTTTATCTACCATTTCACCAAGTTTAAGAATTTGATTTTTTACCATTGAAATTTTTTCCAAATCTTTTTCTATTGGCAATATAGCTTTCAAGACCGCCAGCATTCTCCCCGGATCGCTTTTACTTTGATAATAAATTCTAATGAGTTCCTTGAAAGGGGAAGGGTCAGACCGGTCAGCCATCATGCTCAAATGGAGGTTTCGAATTGCTGATTCCACATTCCCGCGTTTTTCTTCAATTTCAGCAAGCATCCGATAGGATTCAGAGCTGAATGGATCGATAGAAATTCCATTCCTTAAAACTGTCTCCGCTCGCTCACTCTGCTGTGACATCAAATAGAATCCGTAAAGCTTGTAAAGGGTAGTCAACAAAACAAACCCAGGCCTAGGGCCTGAATTGACAGGCCCCTGAGACCTATAACAATCTATGCCATAATTCTCCGCTTTCTCCAGGTCAAACCATTTTTCCTCTAACATGTGGGCATAACCCCAGTTGCAATAATCCACATAGCGAACAGAAGTATGGTTTTCCGGAGCACGAAAGCCATACAGCAAACTCAAAAAGACCAAACCAATTATCCCCACGCTTTTGTACTGCTTTTGCCCGAGCCCGTTGAGAACCCTTCCTACGGCATAGGCAGAAAAAAGTATCAAAAAGGGTGCGGAAGGAACTCTAAAGCGTGCCACCA
>CATMOP010000185.1 GCA_950072225.1 uncultured Nitrospina sp. | reverse complement strand
TTCAAAAAGTGGACGGGCAAGACCCCATCCAGCTTCCGTAAGGAGCATTTCGGCGTCAGTCATTAATCTGACCGATTACCAGGACCCGCAATGACAGTGCAAGACGCCAACACGGCCCGCCTGCTGGTAACCTGCCCGGACAAGCCGGGTATTATCAGCGCCGTCAGTACCTTTTTGTTCAACCACGGTGCCAACATCACCGATTTCGACCAGCATTCCAGCGATGCCCGTGGCGGCACCTTCTTTTTGCGGCTGGAATTCCAGACGCCGGAGCTGGACTGCTCCCGGGAGGCCCTGCGTAACAACTTCGCCAGCCGGGTTGCCGAACCCTTCAATCGCAATTGATAACGCATTGTCATCAAGGCCTCCCGCTTTCGATCTATACGATAACCCAGGCGGGTGTTATCGAGTTTGTTGAACTGCTGATCCAATAGGGAAAACGCTTCATCCAGCGCCGGGGAACCCAGATCCAATGGTGGGAGTGGGAGGATTTTCACCGCCGCGATATCGAGCAATAGCGAAACGGCACGGGTCTGCTCCCCCAGGTAAGCGGACTCCAAAGGATACTCCCGGTTCAGGCGGGACACTTCCCGCAGCACCGGTTCCAGATTTTCTATTGCTGTGGCCACCCGGTTCAGCGTGTCGTCCTCAAAAGGCATTAAAAACCATTGCACCTCTCTGGGAACAGTCGCCGTCTCTTTAACCTCGCGGGAAAAAAAACGGTTGAGGATATCGGGAAAATCCGTAATGAAAAACGCTGTCAGGGTGTCGGCAAAATAAGGGAAATTCAAAAGCAGGAATCTGGGATCGGAGCGGATATTCAATCCATATGCTTCCAATTCATTGGCAATGCCCAAAAATGGCTGGGTCAAATGCAGGGACTCATGCAGATGGGTGGCGTTTCCATACACCCGGCTGTCTACCAGAATCGCGGAAGGGAAAATACGGATCGTGTCAAAAGTGGTGTGCGCAAACTGGCCGGACCGCAACCATTCATCCGCCCAGGATTGAATGATAAATTGTTTTAACGGTGGCGGGGGAAGGTTTGGAAAAATGGAGGAAAGCCACACCAGCGATTTCCGCATCCGGTTAATGGACCGGTCCAGCAGTTGTTCTGCCTGGTGGCACTCCCCGCAACCATAAGCTTCGAATCCGGGAATCGTGAATACGGTTGCTTCACTTTTCGGTAGGAGTTTTATTTTTTTGGACGGACCTGAATCCACGCCTTCTTGAAACTTTTTCGGTAGGTGAAGCTGAATCAGCCTGTTTAATTCACCTAACCCTATCGGCTCCTCCGCCTGCAACGGGGAAATTATAAAAGTAAGAGAAGTAAGGAAAATAAGAAAAGCAAAAAACCCTGTGACGGCGTTGCAGACCTCTTTTCTCAAGGCGTTGGTTTCTTAACAGTGAAGCGTTGCCAGACGCTGATCACCTTGCGTCCGTTCCTGTCTTCCTTAACTCCATCCCAAACGGCAAATGCCATCAGTGCCGGGTCGATACGCTGGGCAAAGTCCACGTCCCATTTACCGGTTTTTGGCATATCGCGGAGAAAGACCACTGTCCAGACTCCGTCCTTCCATTCCCCGGTGCCCTCCACATTTTGGTTTTCAGGCGGCTGCGGCGTGACGGTGCCAAACCCTTCAGCATTCAGTTCCTCAACGGGGTTATTCCCGGTAGCACTAACACGAGAGAAAGCTTCAGCAATAATATCGCCATAAATCAACGCGTCCATATCCACGCCACCGCCGGCATATTCCAGATCGTCCTCAGCTTCGAGTGCTTCTTCCAAACCAGCTTTCCAATGCCAGATATTAACCGGTTTGTTGCGGTTACCCATCCCGAAAAACGGTTCATTATGACCATGGGTATGAAGCGTTACCGCCCCCAATGCAAATTGCACCGCCACCCCATCACGAAATGTGTCCGAACGCAGTTCCGAAAAAGCGTTATGAGTCGGGTCCTCCCACTGCAGGCGTATCGCCAGTTGTTCACCATTATTTACCGAAGCCACATTGATGAATTCCACCGCACCCCGCCTCGCGGATAGCGGGCGCAATACCAGGCTTGTGCTGGGTACGCCTTCCCATACCGGACTAAAAGGGTCGGTATCCAGTTCAAAGCCAACAGGAAGTGAAAGAATATCCGTTTCAAATTCCGCTTGTTTAAATTCCTTCACGGACTTTGAACGAATATAATGCACCAACGCCCAACGATCTTCTTCCGGAACATGAACGTACGAACCCATAGGCGTTCCATCCAGTCCAGCGGTAATAGTTCTGAAAAGATCTTCCGGCTTGTTCCCACTCTTGAATGAATGCGGGTTGGTGATGTCGTGCACAAACACGGCGTGTTTCCAGGCATCCATGAGCGATTCAGCCAGTTCACCATCCCCTTTTAAAGACTCTCCGTGGCACCGAACACATTTCAAATCTTTAAAAAGTTCCTTGCCCCGGGCCACCAACGCTGGAGAAGAAGCAAGGCGATTGGTAACCGGTATTTTTTCACCCTGCGGTTCGTTTTTGAACCGTGGAGAAAAGTTTTTAATATGATGGATCAAAGCCCAGGTGTCTTGGGGACTCAACGCATCTTTCCAGGCTGGCATGGAGGTCCCGGGAATACCGTTTATGATGGTTCGGTATAAATCCTCATCGCGGGGAAGCGTACCCGTAGGAGTGGTGCGGAATTTGAAAATCCCTGCTCTGAAATCCCTCGGCCAAGGATATAAATATTCAACCGCAAGGCCGCCTCCATTGCCGTCTATCCCATGGCAGAACACACACATGTGCATATAAATGTTGCGGCCACGCGCCAAAAGACTTTTGGAGTCTACGTCTTCTGGTTTGTATTGGTCAGCCTGATCATGAGATCCGCGGGTGCGGAATAAACCATCTCCGTGTTGCATAGCATCATGGCCCCCATGATCCATGGGCTCATCAACCCGGTATTCCTGCCCGGGTACCGGCCCGGAATGATCCATCGCTCCGTGGTCCATTTTATGCTCTTGCGCCATCACAGACGAGGAGGCATAACACAATCCCGCCAACACCAGCAAAACAAACTTTGAATGAAAAAAATTTGGTTTCATATTTAGTCCAACCTCATTATGAAACTTGAATAATGTAAATCACCCCCGCCCTCTTTAAGAAAGAGGGAACAAATCACCTCAAGCCGAGGGTATCGTTGCTAGCCAGATAGAGATATTGCTCACTGGCCCCACGCCTAGTGGTCACGCTGGGAGTGGACCATTTTGACACCTTGTTCCAGGTCTGCCAAATCTTTCAGGTTAAAATAGTTTTCTTTATGACCGAGACCAAAATACCAGGCATGGTCCAGCCCACGCTCATCCTGAGTCCAGATATAATAGCTCCCCCCACCTTTAAACCCAGGGGGAAGCCCAAGGGTTTCATCATCCTTGCTTTTTATCTTTCCTGAAGGTATCCACAACTGGTTCAATTCATTCAGGGTGGGCAGATGCCAATCATCGTAACCCGCAAACTTTTCCAGGTTTTTTCGCGTGATATACTCCAATGCTTCATACCAGTTGAGTCCTTTTTTCAAATCATGAAAGGAATCGCCTTTCTGCCAAACCAAACCGGTATCAGGATCTGTCACAGTTCCATTTTCGTTGTCGATAAAGCCTGCCGCCCCAACAGGAAAAACATTAAGAATAAAAACAAGGAAGATTGTTGAAGCAAAATGTGATAAAGCTGGCATGTGCTCACCCCTATTTTTTTATTGCGCCTTTAGCGTAGATTATACCGGAGAATAAAAACGGAGTGAACCCCTAACCGAAAAATCATGGAGAACAAAATGTTTTCAATGGGTTGCCCGTTATCCAATAAATTCTCTCGCTGAAAAATAGAGACCTTGTCCGAAAAAACTAATTATGGAATATCTCATAGGTAGCATTACCAACTTTATCAAAGCCTTGCCTCCTATGTTACAGATGCTAGCCGGCCTGTTTGCGACTCTCGGGTTTATCAAGCTATTCATGTTGGTGGTGGACTACATCGAAGACCGTAAAGAAGGAAAGAGTTAGGCCCACTAGGCGCCGGCCGGTGGCTACTGCAATAGCTTTTATTGGCGAATACGAGTTATCTCGGCTCAACCAAGCCTTTGCCCAGTTCCCTCCCACGAAAGTGGGACCTTTATAATTGAAACTGCATGCGGTCACGTGCCAGAACCAATTCACCGCCATAAATGGCAGATACGGTTTGGCGCATGACATCCATATCGCAGGGTGGATAAAAATGGGTGAGACAAAGCGTTTTACAGTCGGCTTCTTGCGCCAGCTTGCCTGCCAGCGAGGGAACCAGATGCCCTGCTATTTTTTCTTCATCGGGCATGGCACATTCCAGGACCATGAGATCGGCCTCCCTGCCCAATTCAATCATGCCCTGGCAATAATCAGTATCTCCGGAGAAAGCCACCGACTTTCCGGCAGAGTTCTCAAACCGGTAGCCCCGGCTCATCTCTATATGGCGGACCTTTTTGAAGGTGACCTGATGGCTCCCAAACTTTTTTGATCCCTCATCAATTTCTGTGAGGCGGATTTGGTATTCGGTAGGAATGAGCCAATGCTTGAATGCAGACATAAGTTTATCGAAAAACTCCTGAAATCCGGGTCCGGCCACAATTTCCAGATCCTTTTTTCTTGCAGAGGGCTGGTATCGGGCTCCGAATAAAAAAGGGATCAAATCACATATATGGTCGGGATGGTTGTGGGTGAAAAAAATCCGGTCAATATCGTGGTAGGTGATTCCCAGATGCAACAGTTGTTTCAGGGTTCCATACCCGAAATTAACCAGG
>CATMOP010000184.1 GCA_950072225.1 uncultured Nitrospina sp. | reverse complement strand
TAATGGGGATCAGCAGGGTAATGACCGGAATGAGATAGTAAATTTCGTCAGTATAACCCTGATTGAGGGGCAGAAGGGTGATGAGGGAAACCAGTAGGCCCAGTGGCAGGCTTCCGGTGTCTCCAAGGATGATTTTCGCCGGTGGTAAATTGAAAAAGAAGAATCCCAACGTGCTTCCTGCCAGAATCACCGCCAGGAAAGCCGCTTCAACAATATTGCGTTCCAGATAGACAAAAACCAGTGTCAGGCAGGAGAAAAAAATGATTCCCGGTGCCAGTCCATCCATGCCATCTATCAGGTTGATGGCGTTGGTAATCCCGACGATCCATAATATTGTTAAAAGGATCGAGAACGGACCCAGGTCAATCAGGTTGCCAATGCGCTCAATTTGAAAACCGGAAAAATAAAGAATGCAGGCAATGACGATTTGAACAAATAATTTTATTCTTGGCGGACAGTCAGTGATGTCATCGTAGATGCCCAATAAAAACATCAGCCCCACCCCCAGGGTCAGTACAGTGAAAAGGTTGATGTTGCGTGCGTCCACCATGCCCAGAAATAAAAGTAGCCAGAGTGTTATCAGGAACGAGAGGATGACCGAAATCCCTCCAAAAGGGCTGACGCTTTTCCCCGCTGAAATGGGAAGGCGGTTCAATAAAAACGTGAGAAAGTTGAAACCCCTTATGGTTTTTATCAGGATGAGGGTGAGACCAAAAGACAAGGCCAGGGCCACAAAATACCCCGCCAGATAAACCTCTCCTGAAATGGGAAACGTACTAAATTTCATTTAAATATATTGAAGGCAAGTTGGGATAAACATCGCAGGGATATTGCAATATTGACGACCATTCTCACTACAAAATTTTCGCCATGATGTTTTCCATAATAATGGCTCATGCCAAGATGTCGTTTAATAATAATTTTCACCGGCACTCTGCTGTTGCTGGTGCTGATATGATGCGTAATTTTTGCAGAGGGGAAATACATCACTTTAAATCCATTTTGGTGGATGGTCCGGCACAGGTCTACATCTTCATTGAATAAAAAAAAGTGTTCGTCAAAGCCTCCTGTTTTTTCAAATACAGCATGGGGAACCATGAGGCAACATCCGGATAGCCAGTCGACTTCTCGTACCTCATCGTGGCTGAAGTCTTTCATCATATACCGAACCGTATAGGGGTTGTCCGGAAACCACAGCGAAAGAAGTGAATAACGGTTGAAGAGTCCCGTCATGAGTGTAGGGAACCGTCTGCAGGAATATTGCAGGCTCCCATCCGTATTCAATACCTTGGGTCCCAGGGCGCCAATATCCGGATTGGATTTTAGGTGCTCTTGCATTTTCTCTATGGCCTGATCGGTTAAAATAGTGTCGGGGTTTAAAAAAAGAAGAATTTCACCCTGAGCAAACTGGACAGCCTGGTTATTGGCCTTGGCAAAACCAGTGTTGGTGAGGTTCTGAATATACCGAATTTGTGGATAGGATTCTTTAAGGGATGCCATGCCCGGGTCATCCTGGCTGTTGTCTACAACGATTACTTCAAAGGAGGTTTTTTGCAGTGTTCGGTAAACAGACTCCAGGCAATTTTTCAGGGGAGTACTGTTGTAATAATTGATGATGATGCAGGAAAGATTCAATGTATTTGCCGACTCTTTAGGGAAGGGGGATAAAGCCGCTTAACTTGAATTATTGCCCAATTTGGTTTGGATTTCAATATGGGATGAAAACTCCTTCACTCGGCGGGAGGCCAATGAGCTAAGGTAGAATATCACGCCTCCAGTAGCTTACCGGAGATCTTCCGGCCAACTATGATTTTCTACCATCCATTGAATGACCTTGAATAAGCGGGGAATGACAGGGAAAAACCATAACGCTCAAGTCCTTTCACAAAATTGCCGATTGAGATATGATAGCAGATGATAATCTGAGACCGGCTGGGGAGAGCTGAGCTCGCTATTAAATAACCGGAGAGAGAAATAATGGGTAAAAGGGTTTTGGTGACCGGCGGAGCCGGGTTCATAGGGTCGCATACGGTGGACCAGTTGATCCAGCGAGGAGATACTGTCCGGGTTTACGACAACCTCAATCCACAGGTGCATGGGGAAAATGCTGAAAGGCCCAAACACCTGCACCCGGAGGCGGAATTCATCAGGGGGGATGTTCGCGACCGGGACCATTTAAAAAAAGCCATTGAAGATGTGGAACTCGTCATTCACGATGCCGCGGAGGTTGGTGTCGGTCAGTCGATGTATTCCATCGACCAGTACATTTCCACAAATGTTCAGGGTACGGGAGTGTTATGGGACATTCTGGTAAACGAAAAACACAAGGTCGAAAAAGTCCTTGTTGCCAGTTCCATGAGCCTTTATGGAGAAGGTTACTACCGGTGCCCGGAACACGGGAAGATTTCACCCAAACCCAGGCCGGAAAGCCAGCTTATTGAAGGGCAATGGGAAATGCTGTGCCCGGAATGCGCTGTACCGGTAATTCCCATCCCCACCGATGAGGACAAGGAACTGGATTGCACCTCCGTCTACGCGCAAAGCAAAAAAGACCAGGAAGTGTATTCGCTGATGATCGGAAAGGCCCACAAAATACCTACTGTGGCATGCCGTTTTTTCAATTGTTACGGTCCGCGTCAGTCGCTGAACAATCCTTATACCGGAGCCGCCGCAATTTTTTGCTCGGCGGTCAAAAACGATTCCCCGCCCCTGATCTATGAAGATGGTCACCAGCGCCGAGATTTTATCCATGTCAGGGATTTGGTACGTGGAAAACTTCTTTTGCTGGATCACCCTGATGCGAATTATGATATTTTCAATATCGGTACCGGAAAGCCTTCCTCGATTCTGGATTTGGCGGATACCCTCATTGAACTCTACGGTAAAAAATTTCGTCCGGATGTGATTTACAAGTTCCGCAATGGCGACATTCGCGATTGTTATGCCGACATTTCAAAAATCAAGGCCTTGGGTTTTGAACCCGAATTGTCACTTAGACAGGGGCTCGAAGACCTGATTGCCTGGAGTGATACCCAGCAGGCGGTTTCCCGTGTCGGGGATGCGCATCAAAAACTGGTTGAGAAAGGTCTTGTGCTGGAGACACAACCAGTTACCAGTAAATAACCCTCGTTTCTTTCTCACCCTCCACCCACTAGCCGTGGGGGCAATATGCAAGAGCCCGTTAAGCCGAGAAGAACGTTTGCAAACTGTAAAAAGCCAAGGCCAGTTACCAGCGGAGGTCCTCCGCGGACTCCGAGAAACGGAAATGTGAAGCATGACCGGACGTGGTCAGGAATGCTCAATGACCCAACGTAACAACCTCATTCTGGGCGGGACTTTGTTTTTTGTCTTTCTCCTGCTCACCCCCCTTGGAATTTTCAATAATTGGATTCCCCCCGATATCCATAAAGGATTTTACTCTGTAACGACCATTGATGGAGGGGATGATGCCGGTTATTACGCCTTCCTGCGCTCAGTATTTTTTGATGGAGACCTGGATTTTTTTAATGAGCTTCATTATGTCCATTCCGAAAAACTTATGCCGACTGGCTATGTTTTCAATAACTGGCAAATGGGGCAGGCGCTTTTGTTCCTACCGTTTTTTATCGTTGGGCATTTGCTGGCGCTCCTTTATCAGGGCCTGGGCTATCCAATTTCGGTAGGGGGATATTCAGCCCCTTATTACATTGCTACCGCTGTGGCTTCTGTCACTTTTTTATTTGCCGGGCTGATTCTGGTTTTTAAAACCCTGCATTCTTTTATCGATAAGCGTTTTGCCCTACTGGTTACCCTTTCTATCTGGCTGGCCTCACCGTTGATTTATTTTTCGTTCATTCGCCAGCGCATGGCCCATACCAGCGAGTTTTTCCTGGCCGCCGTCCTGATATTTGCTTGGATCCATTTCCGCCCTCAAGCGAGGGAGGCAGATAGCAATGACTCGGTGGGCCGAGATACATCCTCGAGCGCAGAAAAAAGCCAGTCCTCAATGGTGGTTCGCTACGCCTTGTTAGGAGCCCTGCTCGGGTTCCTTTGTATGACGAGGGTGATCAATATCGCATTTTTTGCCCTGTTTGCAGTAGACCTGTTATGGAGTTTGCGTGCGGACTGGAAATCCAAACCGACAGAAACTGTTAAAAAATTGCTCGTGCTGGGCGGGGCCGGGTTAGGCGGATTTTTCCTGGTCCTGCTTCCGCAAATAGTTTGCTGGAACCAGTTAAACGGGGTGCCTTTTCCGCCACGGCATATGAAATTTGCCGGGGAGGGTTTATCCGGCATCTCTTTGTTTCCTCTGCTCGAAAATGCGTGGACCCTGTTTTTTTCCGCCAAATGGGGGCTGGTGTTTTCCATGCCTCTGGCCGTGATGGGGCTGGTTGGATTGTTTCTCAAAAATGAACGGCTGAAGGAAATTCGTCCGGGTCTGCTGGCCTACCTGGCAGGGATTTTTGCCATTGTGATTTTATACCCGGAAGATTCTGCTTCCTACGGGCACCGGCATCTGATCTCGGCACTGCCTGTTTTTGCATTGGGGCTGGGAAATCTTATGTGGCGTATTTCAGAAACAGGATCTAAATGGAAATCACGAGTTGCCATTGTTGGGTGCTTGTCTGCGGTGCTGGCGCAATATTGTATGCTCATTCAATATAAGGTTACCTTGCCTTATAACCATCCGGAGTTTACCTTAAAAGCTTTAGGGTCAAGCGCGGAATTGATATTCAACAGTCCCGACCTGCTACTGCGTTCGACCAATTTTTTTAATACGCTTTTCCTTTCCCATCCGCAATCCTGGGACTATCTTGATGGACTATTCCTTTTAGTGTTCCCGCTGTTTCAATTGGCGGGGCTGGT
>CATMOP010000183.1 GCA_950072225.1 uncultured Nitrospina sp. | reverse complement strand
ACCTGCAACGGAGTCCGCTCCCGGAATCTTCATCAGGCGCGGAATGGGTAACAGTATTGGCTTGCCTGCTGATTGGAGTGCTTTTTTTATTCAGCCTGGTGAATGCCTGGTTTTTTCCCATAACAGAATCGGACGCGGCCTGGTATCAGGTTAAAGGTTTATCTTTCTTGCATGAGGTCCGGTTCGATTCAGAATGGGTCGTGCTCCAGCTCAGGCAGTATCCGCCTTTTGTGCCACTTTTGATTTCCTGGTTTATCGCTTTTGGTATTGAGCCTATGCGCATGATTTTTCCGTTTTTTTACCTGGCGCTGAACATCATTTTTTATTGCCGAGTGCTGGAATTCACCGGAAACTCGAAAATGGCCGCCATGTTGACACTTGTACTGGGAACGACCCCTTATATCTGGTGGCATGGTGTCCTGCCTTTCCTGGATTTATGCACCGCGGTGTTTTATTCGGCAGGGGCCTTGTACTGGTTTTTCTGGATGGAAAGTCTGGGCATGGATGGGGAAAAGGGAAGGTGCCGGACACTGGCTTTTTTGAGTGGCCTGTTTTTTGGCTTGGCAGCCTGGACCCGCCTGGAGTTTTTGCTTTACTGCCTTATTCCCATTGTGATGGCCTTTTGTGCTGAAAGCACGAAGGATGGAGAAAGGGACCGAAAATCATTCCTGCTCTTTTTCCTGTCATTACTGGTTTTCCCGACAAGTTGGTTTTTGAATCTGGCCTCTTTCGATTTTTCTATCTCGGCAAATGTTAAGATGGTAGGGCTTACTGGTGTGTTTGCCTGGATCATTGTTCTGGCATTTATGATTGGAAGCTGGAAATTGAAGGTCTCCGCATTAATCAAGACGGGACTTTTGGCGGGAATAATATTTATTATTTTCATTTCTATGGATAATTCAGGGCCGGTTCCAGGATGGAAAAGGCTTGCCATCGCGTTTTACAGGTCTCTGACCGTACATGGTTTTTATCTGTTCACAGCGTTCCTCGCCGTTTTTGTTTTTCTCAGCAAGCTAAAAAATATACCCAGTCTCAATAGATTGTTTGGCATATTTCTGCTGTTCTATCCTCTGGTTCACTTTGCCATTTTTTCCTATTCCTCCCCGAAGTGGGAAAATTTTGGGGAATATGTCAGTGCCACGTTTGTCCACCCTGGCAACTCGGTCAACCTTTCTGATACCCGGGGGGTGATGTCGATGTATCCCCTCCTCCTGTTTTTCATTGCCAGCATTCCCTCTATCCGGAAAGGATTCGACGATGTCTAACAAAAAGTGGGTACAGAGCGTGATCTGGGGAGTGGTTTTTCTTAATCTGGTCGTCATTATTCGGGTTTTCATTATTCCACGTACACATTTTATAACCAGCCATTTTGAGAAAAGCCGGGACGCATTGCGGGAATCTTCGGGGCCAATCGATATGCCCAACCAATACGTTCATACTTATCAGATGATGAATCAGGTTCGGGAAATAGCGGATGAGAATTCAGTGCTACTTCTGCCTACTGATGATTGGGAATTTGGTTCACCTCGTTCTGCGGTGATTCAGACGTTATACCCACGCAAGGTTTACTTTTTAGGAGATCAGGGATTCGACAAAAAACTTTCCCAGGCTTTCCGCTTAAAGGAGGCCTACGTGGTGTTTAATGAGCAGTGGGGTAAAGGATTATGCAAAAATCGGCCAGTGAAGATTTTGGGAGAAAAGAGATTCGGGATTTGCCGAATCGGCGAAAATTAATTGGAGTTAGTGAGTCGTTGGCGAACCCTGCATAGATAAAGGTGGCCCACGTTTGTGCCGATATAGGATGAAAGAGTTTAGGATTGGAGCTAATCCGTTAACCCCTTAGGAAATATCTTGGATTTCTTATGATTTTTGGTTCTGGTTTGCTTGCGCGTGCATTTGGCCCTCAGTTCGCAAACTCTGCGACAAGTTGTGTATATGCCGCAGGGGTTTCAAATTCTAATTGTTCCGATCAGCGTGAGTTTGACCGTGAACAGGATCGACTGATGGTTGCTATGGGCCAACACAGGTCGGCAGAATTGTTTCTGTACTTTGGAACGTGCAGCGCAAATGGTCTGCTCGCATCTACTTCTCCTTATGTGCAACATAAAATCAAAATGGAAAAAATTGTTGAGGAACACCCGCGCTATCTGATTTTGCGGTTGCCGCAAACCGCAGGGAAAACCGAAAACCCCCATACTTTGTTAAATTATATTTTTGCAAGGATTATCAGAAGTGAACGGTTTCAAGTCTGGAAGAATGCGCGACGCAACATAATCGACGTTGATGATGTCGTACGTATAGCTATTGGCCTTGCCTTAGAAGAAGGTGTGCGAAGAGAAAGTATTAATGTCGCAAATTTTTTAGATAGCGCAATGGTCGATATTGTGGAATTGATGGCAAAGGTTGTTGGTAAAAAGGCTATTTACGATTGTTTGGACAGGGGCGATGCATACCCCATTGATACACGGCGCATTCGTGAAGTTGCCCCGCGTTGCGGTGTAATTTTTGGTCCTAAATATTTAGAGATCGTAATTAGAAAGTATTTTGGGAGCGCTGCTCATAATAATGTAATTTCCTAGGGGGTTTCAGGTTGGCAATAAATGGAAATATTATTCCCGTCCAGATGGCAAGAATTACTATTCCTTTATTTTGCAACTGGTTTGCAAGAGAGTGCTTTTTAAAAGCAAGGCGCCGGACTGTTTTGGATCTAAGGCAATTGGAGGGAGAATTCAAGCTGAATGTTTAAATCATTTTTCAAAACCATTTCTCATTTGATCTTCCGACCCAGGCAATTCAATCATAAATGGATTGCGAAACTGGCTCATGAAACGCGCAATAAAAAAATCCTGGAGTTGGGTAGTGGAAAAATTTATAAAGGAGATTATTATTACTCTGTTAAGGATATGTTTGATGCTAGCAACGAATTCATCCAGTCTGATATAAAAAAAGAGTATGGCCATCGAATTGTGGATGCAACATCCATGAAGTTTGAAAATGAATTTGATGTGGTCTTATGCATGAATCTCCTGGAGCACGTATATGATTTCCAGATGGTCATTGACAATATTTATGATGCCTTGAACAAGAATGGCTTGATAGTCATTCTGGTTCCCGCATTTTATCCTCTTCATGATGAGCCTCATGATTACTGGAGATTTACCGAACATTCGCTCAGAAAACTATTAAACCGATTTTCCCTCACCAGGTTGGAATATTCAGGGATTCGTCAGTACCCCTTCGCCTATTATGTAGAAGCTGTAAAGGATCATTAAAAGCTGCCTATACCCCTAACGTACCTTGCCACATCGAGAGCATAGGATGTTGTAATCCAATCTATTTGGAGTTGAAATAAAGCAGAATTGTAAGCTTATGTTTTTCAGGCAAGGTGTGATAACGTTTGTTTAAAATGAATTGAGGGGGGTTGGTCAGGAAGGTGGTGATGGCTCCAAATCCTTGTCTATGAGCTCATAGATGCTCATATATTGCTTGGCCACGGCTTTCCATCTAAATTTTTTCATAATATGTTGTTTTCCATTTTCTTCCAAATGCTGTTTCAATGCATTATTTTTGCATAATCTGAAAATTGCTTTTGTGATTTGCCCGGAGTCTTTCTGGGGAACCATTAGTCCTGTTTTACCATCCTCAATCATGTCTTTGATCCCTCCTACATCGGAAGCTATAATTGCTGTTTTTGAAGCCATAGCCTCTATGAAAGCGGCGGGCTGGCCTTCAGTGTCCCCTCCTTTGGCAACGATCGATGGGCCAATAAAAATATCGGCAGTGGCGTAATAACGGCTTAGCTCCAACCGTGATTTTCCTCCCGCGAATATTATGCAATTTCCCAGGCCAAGCTTTTTGATCTGGGATTTGAAGTCTGCTTCCTTAGGGCCATATCCTACTAGGACGAGTTTTGTTTTAGGGAATTCATTGAGAATTGCGGGCATTGCATCAATAAGATACTTAAACCCTTTTTTTTCGGCAAAACGGCCTACGGCAAGAAGAAAGAGGTCAGTGATTTTTAAATCGGTTTTGAGTTGAGGGTCAAATTTATTTTCGTTGAAAAAATTCTCATCAACTCCAACAGGGATATATTGAAGTTTCGTGGTTGGGGACAATAATTTTAAATGCTCTATAAGGTCATGACTATTGGCAGTGCACAGGTAGGAATGTTTTAGAATTAGATTTTTTAAACTCCGAAACCCCGGTATATCCCGGAACGCAAATACATCGCCTCCCAATGCCGTCAAAAGATAGGGGATATTAAACATCTTATACATTATCAGGGCAAAAAAACCTTGGGGGATAATCCAGTTACAATGGATGAAGTTGATTTTGTGTTTGCGTACGGTTTTTAGAATAGCTAAAAATTGAAAGACCAGAAAAAAAGGCAACTGCAAGCGAGCTAACCAGCTAGACTTGAGGTTTGGCAGTATTCCGCCCTCATAACACAGGTGCTGAAGCTTGGTGGGGAAAAAATAGGGGAAGCGAATAACACGGACCCCATCCATCTCTTCGGAGTATTTGGCCCCGCCGGAATGCGGGACCAGAACCCAAGTTTCCACTTTTTGGGCGAGCTGTCGGTTAAGGTCAAATACGAAATGGGGTGTCGAATCATTTTCCCATCTCGGGTAGGTGGTGGCTAAAACCAACACGCGCAAATGTTTTAAAGATTTATTCAAATCTGGCATTGGGAAAAAATCAAGCATTAGGTGAAGCGAGTAAGGTTATTTATCTTTTTCAAGTTCACCCTTTTTGATTCTTACTTGAATATCTTCCAGAAGTTGCCGGTTCACGGCAATGAGTTCAGCGGAAATTCCCATCATAATAATTTGAAATCCGACAATAAGTAGAATGGCGGATAGGA
>CATMOP010000182.1 GCA_950072225.1 uncultured Nitrospina sp. | reverse complement strand
AGAGCACTTTTCTGGCCAATATGAGCCATGAGCTCAGAACACCCCTGAACGCTATCATCGGCTACAACGAATTGCTGGAAGAAGTCGCCGATGAAATGAGTCTCGAAGAAGAGATCGGACCCGACCTCCAGAAAATCCATTCCGCCGGCAAACATTTGCTTTCCGTCATTAACGACATCCTCGATCTTTCTAAAATTGAAGCCGGAAAAATGGAGTTCTATAACCAGAATTGTGATTTGGAGGCTCTGATCAAGGAAGTCGTAAGTACTGTCCAACCCATCATTGATAAAAATTCCAATGTATTAGACATCCAGTTAGAAAATGAACTGGGTTCTATAGCCGTGGATATTACCAGGCTTCGCCAGGTTCTTTTCAATCTGCTCAGCAACGCCAGCAAATTCACGGAAAATGGAAGAGTTTCCTTCATCAAAAACACCCGTTTTAACCAGAACTTTGCTACAACTTTCCCCGAGGATTGGAATCTAGTAACAAACAGGCTCACTGGCCCGGCCAACAGTCGGTGGCAACTAACAATAGCTTAATTTGACAAGCAATAAGTTGTCTCGGTAAACGAGCCATTGCCCAATTGCCCTTGGAACTATAGGCTGATAACTATGGAACTACTTAAAGAAATTGACACCATTATTGAAGAAGTGAAAGACGAGGCGAACAACTTCAAGGCCGCCGAATCTCATGTTGAGGAAGTTGAAGCGTTAAAGGAAATGCTGGATGCCTTGATGCGAGGCGCTCACCAGGTGCGGGAAAAAATAGACCAATATAACGACCGCCGGTACCGTTAATAATTTTTGCCGGCGAGCCGCCGGAGGCAAACTGCAATGTCTTTGTTCTGCAGGCAAACGTTCACACTCGGCCCAACGGGCTATTGCCGGTTGTACCCCACGCCTAGTGCCGACGAGCCGCCGCCAGCGTGATACCCCATTCGGGGCATGAAGGCAAATGAAGAGCATAACTCGCTGGGCCCGTAAGTTGATACTCATAAAGCAAGCAACTGCAATTACGCTTTTTTTACAAGTCCGCCAACTTTTCCTCTCCTATAAGGAGCTTAGAGACAACGTTCGAATAAATAGAGATCCCCTAAAAAATTCTCTTTCGTCAATTCAATTCCAACCTTTTCAAACTCGGCAGGCTCTGGTTTTTAGCGAGTTCATCGGCTTTTTCTATATCAATCTCGTTTCGGACCAGAATGAGCATCTCCAGGCTCTGCAGATTTTTCGACTGCAATAAAGCCTTCATTCCCTCGGTGGAAATGCGGTTATTATAAAGGTCCAGGGTTTTCAGGTTGGCAAACCGGGGTGAGTTGGCAATCGCCAGAGCCCCACGGTCGCTGATCTCGTTGGCACTCAAATCCATAAATGTCAGAGCAATGGAATTTTCCGATGCAGCCAGCGCCTCCACTCCTTCATCCCCTATCCGGTTCCGGGTCAGCTTGAGTTCCTTCAGGTTCTTCATATTGGGCGACTCGGCAATCATCCGTGCTCCGTGGGCAGAAATATCATTGCCCCACAAGGAAAGCTTCTCGGTATGTTTGAACGTTTCCGATTCGGCAAGAATCCGCACGCCTTCATCCCCCAACTTGTTTCCCTGCAAAGCCAGAGATTTCACATTTTTTAATTCAGGCATTTCAGCGAGAATCTTTATTCCCTTCACCCCGATCAATGACCGGTTCAAATTGACTTTTGTTCCATCCGGATCCAACCTCTCCTTGATATGAGCCGGAATGTCGGTGGGTGGCCCCCTTCGATGACCATAACTATGGCCCCCATGTTTACCGGCCTTTCCGCCCCCATGTTTTACTGACTCCTGGCTCATCTGCTTCCCCTCATGGGAGGAATGTTCTCCTTCCCCCATTGCTGGCAGAGACCAGATCAACCAACCCAACACCAAAACTCCCTGAACCACTTTTTTATGCATCAGCACGATAGAAATCTCCTTTTTATTTCGAAGCAACACAGCGAAACCCAATATAATTTTTTTTCTGGTCCGGAAACGCTTTGCCGCGAACCGCCGGGCGAGCCAGATCCTGGTTGGAATACCAGGATCCGCCTTTCATCACTTTAAATTTTTCGCCATAGAAATCGTTATCATATTCGTTACCCAAATAGGGTTGATACCAGTCCTCAGTCCACTCCCAGACATTCCCCGACATATCCATCACCCCATAAGGGCTGGCCCCCTCCGGAAACTTGCCTACCGGACTGGTGTTGCGGTAATTGTCACCCATTCCACGGATATTGGCGTTGAGAGCGTCCGGTTCGTTGCCCCAAGGATAATGCCGGGCATCGGTGCCCCGTGCCGCCTTTTCCCATTCCGCTTCCGTTGGCAGACGCTTTTTCGCCCAGAGGCAATAATCCTTCGCTTGTCGCCAGGGAACACTCACCACCGGCTGGTTAGGATGATTCAATCGGGGATTTTCAAATTCACGCGGAGGCGGCTTGCCCGTGGCTTTCATATATAACGAGTACTCGCCCACAGTAACCTCATACTTATCAATATAGAAAGCCGACAAGGTCACCGTATGCGCAGGGGTCTCATCGCGGTACCATTCCAGGGACTCGGAATGAAACTGCCTCGCGGCCCATTGAATATCTTCTGAGGAACTCCCCATAATAAAGGGGCCTTCGGGAATCAGGACGGTCTCCCCCGCTGACACCTTTAAAATCCCAAAGATACCCGGACCAAAAAGTAGAAAAAAAACCAGGAAAAACCTGATCTTGAACACAGTGTGATTTTTTTTTGAACCTATTTTCATTTGCAGAGTACCTCCGCTCGTAACCTGCAATAGCTTTTTACTGCTAGTTGCCACCACGGCCAGTGGATGGAATCATTCCCGTCTTACGGGCGTATTCAAAAATATCACCCGCTTCGATAATATCAATCACCTCACCCAGCGATTTCAGATCATAAGTTTTATTGCTGGACCGGTTGGTGATCGTATTCACATTCAAATCAATGATCAGGTCATCACCCGTTTTAATCTCTTCAACCAGGCGCGTGGCACATTCAAACGGAATGAAGAACCCACCATCCACCGAATTGCGGTAAAAAATGCGAGCATACGATTCTGCGATAACCGCCCGAATTCCGGCGATCTCCATACAGGCAGGAGCATGCTCACGGGAGGACCCGCAACCAAAATTTTTTCCGCCAACGACGATGGAATATTTCGACTCACTCTGCCCATTTTCAGTAAAAGGGATGTTCCCCTCTGGCAGACCCGCCTGGTTGACCGGAACTCCTGATAAGGCAAATTGGCCGTAGTGCTTGCGCTCTTCAGGATCACTCAAACTATACACCAGATGCTCCGCAGGAATGATCTGATCCGTATCAATATCATTTCCCAGGACATAAGCTATGCCTTCAATCACTTTATTCATTTATTTATTTGAAGATTTAATTATTGATAAATTCCGCGGGATTGGTAATGTGCCCAGTCAGGGCAGAAGCCGCCGCCGTGTAAGGCGAAGCCAGATAAACATACGCCTGTTTGGATCCCATCCGGCCGGGGAAGTTCCGGTTGGTGGTCGAGATCACTACCTGATTGTCCTTGGCCCGGCCGAAGGTGTCTTTGGGTCCTCCAAGACATGCCGCGCAAGAGGGATCACCCAGGTAAGCCCCGGCATTTTTAAAAATATCCATCAATGTTTCACCACCTATTTTTTCCTTATACAAATCCTGCTCGACTTCACGGGTCGCTGGCACAATGAAGGTGTCAATCTTCACTTTCTTGCCTTTCAGAAGCCGGGCCGCCGCCCTGAAATCGGTGATTTTACCACCCGTACAGGAACCGATATAAGCCCGGTCGAGTTTCACATCCAGGCACTCGCTGACCTTGGCCTTGTTATCAGGAGAATGCGGTTTCGCCACAATCGGTTCCATCTCGCTGGCATTGTAGGTTTTCTTAAAAAAATACTGTGCATCGTCATCAGAACGGTAAATTTTATAAGGCGCATCGGTTCTCTGCCGGACATAGTCGAGGGTTACATCATCCGCTTCGATGATACCGTTTTTCCCGCCCGCTTCAATCGCCATGTTGCAGAGGGTCATCCGTTCTTCCATGGAAAGCTTCATGACCGCGTCACCCCGCCATTCCATTGCCCGATAGGTCGCCCCATCCACCCCGATATCGCCAATAACGGTGAGGATCACATCCTTGGCCATTACATGCTCGGGAAAAGTACCGATGAACTCAAAGCACATCGTTTCTGGAACCCTGACCCAGAGCTTTCCGGTACCCAGAATAAATGCTGCGTCTGTATTGCCGATTCCGGTGGAAAACATGCCGAAGGCACCGGATGTGCTGGTGTGGGAGTCCGTGCCAAACAAAACGTCACCGGGCCGGTTGAATCCTTCCTGGGCCAGCGCGATGTGGCAAACTCCTTTATAATTATCGGTCCCAGGATCAAAATAATGTGGCAGAGATTGCTCCTGCACAAACTGGCGAAGGATATCTATATTCCTGTTGGCATGGGTATCCTTGGTAAAGATAAAATGATCGGGAATGATCACCACCTTGTCTCGGTCCCATACTTTGGCGTTTTCGCCAAACTGCTTTTTAAAGATCGCGAAGGTGCCCGGCCCACAAACATCATGCGTCATCAGTACATCCGCATTCACCCAGATATTGTCGCCCGGCCGAACCGAATCTTTACCTGCATGCGCGGCTAAAATCTTTTCTGTAATCGTCATCCCCATTAAACAAGTCCCTCACAAAGCGGATAATAAACCCGCAGATGACTTCAGTTTCTCTTTTTAAGTTCCGAAAAGGTTATGAATAGGTAAGATACCATTGAAAACCACCAAACTATATAAAATTTTTATTTCACCGGTTTTTTCACGTAAAATGAACTTAACAAGGCCAGCCTTTTAAACAGTGCTA
>CATMOP010000181.1 GCA_950072225.1 uncultured Nitrospina sp. | reverse complement strand
TCTCATCAAGAGTATCATGGAGATGCTTGGTGGTGATCCACACAAAATGAGAGCATTCACCGATGCCATGCATGACAAGGCACTTAAAGCCACTTGGATGATCGCCCGTGAAATTCCTATCGGGGACGCAAAAACTATGCTGGATGTGGGCGGGGGACCGGGAACCTATGCGCTGGAGTGGTGCAAACTGCACAGCCACCTTAAAGCAACCGTGTTTGACATCGCACCGGTTCTGGAGGTCGCAAAAAATTATATCGAGACCTATGGATTACAAGACCGGGTTGATACCCAACCGGGTGATTTCCATAAAGATGATTTGGGCGATAGCCAATACGATCTGGTACTCATGGCCAATATCCTGCACATGTATGACGCGGACATGAGCAGAGCCCTGGTCAGCAAAGCGGTGAAAGCCGTAAAACCGGGTGGTCGCATTATCATCCATGGTTTCTGCACCAATGAAGACCAGACCGGCCCTCTGGATGACACGCTGTTCAGCCTCAATATCGGCATGCTGACCGAAGGGGGACGGGCGCATCCCGTCCAGGAAAAAATCGCCTGGCTTAAGGGAGCCGGGATTTCCGATATTCGCTATTTTCGGGTCGATGCCATCCCTACCGGAGTCGTAACCGGGCGGCGCCACTAGGCGTGGGGCCAACTAGCGTTATATTCCCCCTAAGCTTTCATGCCCCGAAGGGGTACAATAGCTTTTGCTGGCAAGCAAAGAGTTGTCGCGACTAAAGGGCCATTGCTATCTACCACCGGCGGTTCGCCGTCACCTATTGGACCGATAGACCACTAATGCCACTCCGGTAACAGCAATAGCGCCCCCAAAATATCCCAGCGATTCAACCGGATCGGCTTGCAGTCCAGCAAAGCCAATCTCCGGAAGAATTTTCATTCCCCAAAGGGTAATCAGCGGATTCAGGCTAATGATAACGCTGATCAGGGCCAGGGGGATATATTTCACCGCTTCGGCAAGGGCGCCATAAGCAAGTAGCGTATTGACTGCGCAAAAGATCAGAGACAACCAGGCGGTGAGACCCGCGCTGGTGAAATCAACCCACTCAACGCCTCCTATCAGCGCAAAGGTGGCAACGGCATAGACCAACAGGTTTAAAGACTGGGCCCCATATTGCCGACTGAGAAATTTTTGCGACACCATATAACCCACCCACACCAGAGCCGCAAGAACAATTAAAAAGTTAGCGTAATAATATTCTCCCGGTTCCTGAATCCGGCTTTGTTGGTCATAAAAAAACAGGAACAACCCACATCCCACAATGACCATTCCCAGCACCTGCATTAAAGACAGGCGTTCATGAAAAACAAAAACCCCTGCCAAAACCAAAAACACCCCAGCAACCTGTATCAGAACCGCCATATTGGAGGGCCCGCTTAAGTGCACACCCATCGTCACCCAGTAATAATTTGCTGCCAGGCAAAGCCCTCCTACGATTCCCATCCACGGAGGCTTGCAAAGAATGTTTAAGGGATTATGTTTTCTCCATTGCAAGATAATTGCCAGTATCAAGAATGCAAAAAGGAACCGGAACCAGGAAATGGTTCCAGCATGAAAACCCTGCAGGGAAATTTTAAGAAAAATAGGAAGAATGCCCCAAAGCAAAGCTGTGACAAGGGACAATAAAATACCACGAAGATAATTGGCAGAGCCCACTAGGCGCCCCTTGGCGGGGGAGGCAGATAGCAATGACTTATCAAGCCTCCTAAACTTCTTGTTTGCCAGAGAAAGTTATTGCACATTGGCCGCACGCCTGGTGCTAATGGTGGAGTTGGGAAAAATTTTTTAGCATAGTGAGGCCGAGACGCTGACTTTTTTCCGGATGAAACTGGAAAGCATGAATATTTTCTTGGTGGATTCCGGAGGTAAATTCGATTCCATAACAGGTGGTGGTGGCAATGATTGCCGGGTCATCGGGAACAATATAATAGGAATGCACAAAATAAAAATAGGACTCATCAGCCACCGAATCAAACAACGGGTTACCGGGAGTCACTCGCACCCGGTTCCAGCCCATATGCGGGATTTTTAACGGCTCACCAGACTTGGGCTTAGCATCTTTGAATCCCACCACTTTTCCGGGGAGGATACCCAGCCCATCTACATGACCAAATTCTTCAGCCTGAGTAAACAGAAGTTGCAGTCCAAGGCAGATCCCCAGGAAGGGTTTACCGCTTTTTGCCGACTGGTGCACGGTGTCAATAAGATCCAGCTTCTCCAGATTCGCCATACACTCCTTGAAAGCCCCAACCCCGGGAAGCACCACAGATTTTGCCGAAAGAATTTTTCGCGAGTCGCTAGTAACAATTGCCTCAGCACCCACGGCCTCAAAACCTTTTTGCACGGAACGGAGGTTACCCATTCCGTAATCAATAATAGCGATCAACTAAAGAGTCCCTTTAGTGGAAGGAACATCTCCGGAGCGGGAGTCCAAGGTACAGGCAGAATCTAAAGCGCGGGCAAAAGCTTTAAACAACGCTTCTGTTATGTGGTGAAGATTATTCCAGTAAGGAGAGTTGAGATGCAGGGTCATACCACTGTTAGCGGAAAAAGCCTGGAAAAACTCCGGCACCAGTTCGACATCGAAATCGCCAAGCTTGGCTTTGGGAAGTTCCAGATTGAATACAAAAAAAGCCCGACCACTGATATCGATGATACATTGGGCCAAAGCCTCATTCAGGGGTACGCTGGCCTCGGCAAACCGGCGAATACCCTTTTTATCTCCTAACGCTTCCTTGAAAGCCTGACCCACAGCTATCCCGACATCTTCCAGTGTATGGTGAGAGTCTATATGGGTATCACCCTGGGCCTTGACCGTCAAGTCAAAATAACCGTGTCGGGACAATTGCGAAAGCATATGATCCAAAAATGGGACAGGGGTCTGAATATCATAAACCCCGGTTCCATCAAGATTCAAAGTGACTTCAATTTGGGTTTCGCTGGTAGAGCGCTTAACGTGGGAAGTTCTAGCCATTCAGAGGTTGTTTAATCTTGATCTCTTCTTTATTACCATTTCCAGAATAGGAAGGTTTTTTACCGTTAACAGAATGGGACCTCTTGTCATTACCGATCACCCATTTTTCCCCGTTACCGGAACCTGCCATTTCGGCCACCGCCCCATAAAACGTCATGATGGTTTCAAACATGCCGTCCGGGTCCAGCTTAAGGTTTTTACGCTGTATGTTGGGTGAGCCATGCTCCAGAACAATATCACCGAGCCCAATACATTTAACCGGAACATTCACCACCTGCTCTTCCTGCAGGGCTTCCAAGACAGCGGATCCAAAACCACCTTTGAGGGAATGTTCTTCAGTGGTAATCAGACACCGTACTTTAAGGGCGTATTTGACAATCAATTCTTTATCTATCGGTTTGGCAAACCGGGCATTGATAACGGCAACGTTAACGCCTTCTTTCTCAAACTTTTCTGCCACTTTCTGAGCCCATTCAACCGTATGCCCATAAGCAAAAATCGCAATATCTGATCCATCCTGAATCACTTCCCCCTTTCCGATCTCAAGCTCCTTCATTTCAGGATCAAGCAGTACACCCAAACCGGAACCTCTGGGATAGCGAAGGGCCGCAGGGCCCTGATGGTAAATCGCTGTTTTCAGCATATGCCGTAGTTCATTTTCATCTTTAGGAGCCATGACCACCATGTTCGGCAAAGTGCGAAGAAAGGCAATGTCATACAAACCTTGATGCGTTGCACCGTCTTCCCCGACTATTCCTGCCCGATCCATGGCAAACGTCACCGAAAGGTTCATCAGACAGATGTCGTGAACAACTTGATCATACGCCCTTTGCAAAAAGGTAGAATAAATGGCCGCAACCGGACGAAAACCTTCTATCGAGAGAGCACCTGCAAAAGCGACTCCGTGTTGTTCCGCCATGCCCACATCAAAGGTCCGGTCGGGAAACTCTTTGCCAAATTTACTGATACCCGTCCCATCCGGCATCGCCGCAGTAATACCAATGATCTTGTCATCCTCTTTAGCCAGTTCAATCAAGGCACCAGCAAACACAGCAGTATAAGCCGGGTTGGATTTTTTCTTGTGAAATACTCCCGTAGAAATATCAAAGGGTTTGGCACCGTGCCAGACATCCGCTTTCTCTTCCGCCTGTTCGTAACCCTTTCCCTTGCGGGTGATGACATGCATTAAAGTCGGACCTTTAAGGTCTTTTACACTGTTAAAGACATTGATCAATTCTTCGACATCATGACCATCTATCGGCCCAACATAGCGAAAACCCAGGTCTTCGAACAAACGTCCGGGAATGAATACTCCCTTTATAGCTTCGTCTATCTTATGCGCATAGCGGGAGATTTCCTTACCGATACCAGGAACCGCCAATAAAAGCTGGCCAACCTCCTGTTTGATTTTTAGCATCACCTGCCCGGTCATGATTTTACTGAGATGCGCGGACATGCCTCCCACATTGGCAGATATGGACATTTCATTGTCGTTGAGCACAACGATCATATCGTTCTGGATATGTCCGGTATGGTTGAGCCCTTCAAAAGCCATTCCCGCAGTCAGCGAACCATCGCCAATGACCGCAAGCACCTTATTGTCTTCTTTTTTCAGATCTCGCGCCTGAGCAAAAGCCAGCGCGGCAGAAATAGAAGTGCCACCGTGTCCGCAGTTCCAGTGATCGTGCTCGCTTTCTTCCCGCCGGGTGAAACCACATAACCCCCCTTGCTGACGGAGAGTGCTGAATCGGTCGCGTCTGCCTGTCAGTAACTTATGAACATAAGATTGGTGGCCCACATCCCAGACAAACTTATCCTTCGGGCTGTCAAAGACGTAATGCATCGCCATCGTCAACTCCACCACACCCAGGTTGGATGACAGATGCCCGCCAGTTTCAGAAATGGTTTCCAGAAGA
>CATMOP010000180.1 GCA_950072225.1 uncultured Nitrospina sp. | reverse complement strand
AAATTATTGGAATCGACCGGCTGACCGATATTGCCCTCATCAAAATTGATCCGGACTTCACTCCCACCGTTCTGCCTTTTGGCAATTCAGACAATCTGCAAATGGGAGAGATGGTTTTGGCGATGGGAAATCCGTTAGGGTTCCGGCATACCGTAACATCCGGCCTCATCAGCGCCAAGGAGCGATTGGCACCCACCACCGGAGACCGCTATACAAACTTTTTGCAAACCGACTCGGCCATCAATCCAGGCAGTAGCGGGGGACCTCTTATCAATCTCTATGGAGAAGTTGTGGAAATCAATACAGCTATTATTGCAGAGGCTCAATTGATCGGGTTTGCAATTCCCATCAATACAGTAAAAGATGTCATGGGCATGTTGGTTACTGGCAAAACGGAAAGAGGATGGTTCGGAGCCCACGCGTCACCCATCACTACCGAGGAAGCCCTGGAGCTAAACTATCCGGAATCTGAGGGAATGATTGTCAAAGGTGTGGAAAAGGATAGCCCCGCCGAACAGTCCGGCCTGAAAGTAAATGACATCATCATCGGTTTCAACAAAGAACCCATCATCAACTTGGCCATTTTCCAACGTAAACTGCTGGCTCTCATCCCAGGGCAGGAAATTCATTTAACCATCTTCAGGGACGGAAAAACCTTCGAGATCACCAGCACCCTGGCCCGAAAAATTACTAAGGAAGAAAGCAAAGCCGAACCAACCTCCTGAGATTCCAGGCAGCCTCTGAACGGAACCGTGGCACAACCCTGCAAAAAATTTTGTCATGGTGTGTTACCTATCATATTGGTAATCCCCATCGGGAAAATACGAGTGGCTCGGCTTGCGTTTTGGGGAAAGTCGCAGTATTCTCCCACCTTGGAGAAAAGTACCCGCAATATCTTTCAGGAACCTTCATCAACTTACAGAACAAATCGTATTTTTTATGACACCTGACATCAATCCTCAAATCTTTCGCGAATATGATATCCGCGGTGTGGTCGGCAAAGACCTCACCCCCGAAACGGTCCAACAGATCGGCCAGGCCATCGGCACTTTTATGAAACGCCAGGGAGGAAGATCGCTGGTGTTGGGATGGGACGTTCGCTCCAGTTCGGTAGACTTCCGCGATATTTTATCCAAAGCTCTGATATCTACAGGATGCGATGTCGTTGATATTGGAATGGTCCCCACGCCCGTGTCCTACTTTGCCCTGCATCATCTCAAAGCGGATGGCGGCGTGATGATCACCGGTAGCCACAATCCGCCGGAGTTCAATGGCTTCAAAATCAGCCAGGGCCAACACAGTTTATATGGCAAAAAGATTCAAGAACTAAAAAGCCTGATTGATTCCAAAGATTTCGAAAACGGATCAGGAAAAATCGAGCAGACAAATGTTCTGCAACCTTATATGGAGCATATATGCTCCATCCTGAAAATTTCCAGAAAAGTGAAAGTTGTAGTAGACGGGGGTAACGGCTGCTTCGGTATTGTGGGCCCGCAACTTTTGAGAAAACTCGGACTGGATCCTATAGAAATTTTTTGTGAACCGGATGGAACCTTTCCCAACCACCATCCCGATCCCACCGTAGCAGAAAACCTGAAAGGATTGATCGAAAAAGTCCGGGCAGAAAATGCGGAGCTGGGTATTGGGTTTGATGGAGATGCCGACCGCATTGGCATCGTGGATGACAACGGCAATATTCTATGGGGAGACCAGCTGTTGACTATTTTCGCGCGGGATATCCTTTCGAGAAATCCCGGTGCCACCATTGTGGGTGAAGTCAAATGCTCGCAGAATCTGTTTCAGGATATTGTAAAACATGGCGGGGTTCCGGTCATGGCACCGGCGGGGCACTCCCTGATCAAGAATAAAATGAAGGAGACCGGTGCGCTCCTTGGGGGGGAAATGAGCGGCCATGTCTGTTTCGCCGACAATTATTTCGGATTCGATGACGCGGTGTTTGCCGCGGGCCGGATATTGCAAATTGTGGCGCAGTCCAGCCAAAAAGTTTCTGAAATGCTCAACGACCTTCCCGAAACAGCTTACACGCCGGAGATTCGTATCGACTGCCCCGATGACAGGAAGTTTGAAATCGTACGTGAGCTGACAGAGTTTTTCAGGCATCAGTACAAAGTCATTGACATCGATGGCGTACGGATCAACTTTGACGATGGATGGGCATTGATCCGTGCCTCCAATACCCAGCCGGTACTGGTGCTGAGGTTCGAGGCCGAAACCCAGACCCGTCTTGAAGAACTGATCCGCATAGTAAAAAAACAAATGGATCGATACCAACCCGTTGTCCAGTTCAATTACCACTAGCCACTGGGCAACGCTCAGAGGAAAGCAAAGACTCATTAAGCCGAGACAACTCTCTGCTCGCAGATGTGATATTTAACATTAGCTTCGTGCCCCGCATGGGGTAGAAGGGGTAAAAAGTGATTACACATTGCCACCGGCGGCTCGCCGGCGCCTAGTGGATTATCAGTCCTGCATAACCCACGACCTTCTCCATATCCCCGCTCACTTCTCCCGAAGTCATATACTTGACCAACTCGGCCTCTTTGGCACCCAACCTTTCGGAGCATAACAACATAACAGTTACCGGATTAACCCCGCACATCGTGATCTTTTCTGACCGCACCGTTTCCCACAAGCCGGCTGGGTCCCGGGTTTTAATACAAGCGATGGCCTTGTGGTCTTTGGCCCGGGCCGCATCATGCGATTCATAATGCGTCATATCCGAACTGGCAACCAGCAAAACCGGCCGCCCCAGCCGATTGATCGCCCGCACAATGCCCTCACTGAGCGCTTTACAAGTTGAGACTTTCAGCTTCATGAGGCAAATAGGAACAATTTTAAATTCTTTTTTAAAATATTGCAAAAACGGCAACTGGGTCTCCAGGGAATGCTCGAACCGGTGCGCGGAAGAGTCCTGTTTCGCTATGGCCGTTTCCTCGCAAATGGCGTTTGCCAGTTCCCGGTCGATGGCAATGTCACCCATCGGCATGGACCAGACTCCCTCCGTCATGACCGCCACCGCCTCACCCCGGCCGGTGTGATTGGGGCCAATTAAAATAACCGTGTCCGGAATTTCAATTCTCGAATACACAGCTCCCGCCACATCGCCGGAATACATGAACCCGGCATGGGGGACAACGATGCCCAGGGCTGGACTTTTTTTCGCATTCCGCTCTATGTGGGATTCCACGTCCCGAACCAGAGCCTCACGCTGGGCAGGATAAAACCTGCCGGCCACTGCTGGCTGACGTTTTTCCCGACTCTGTTTATCCGAATCAAAAAACATCATCGTCGAATCTCTCCGGTCATTGGCACAAACACCACAGCGGAAATGAACCGCTTTTTCAGGCTTCCATCTTCCAGTTTAGTCAGCACAATCAGGTCCTGCGAACCCCTGGTTTTCCCCAGGGGAAGTACCATCCTGCCGCCGACTTTCAACTGGTCAACCAGAAGTTGAGGAATTTTTGGTGCCGCCGCGGTGATGAGAATCGCGTCGAAAGGCGACTTTTCCTGCCACCCTCGATAACCATCACCGTGTCTAACGGTTACGTTTTTATAACCCAGCCTTTTCAGTTTACTGTCTGCAGTGCGGGCAAGGGACTCGACGATCTCGATCGTGTACACCTCTTTGACGATTTCCGCCAGTACTGCCGCTTGATAGGCCGACCCCGTTCCGATTTCCAAAACGCGGTCATCAGCATTCAACATCGCGCTCTGGGTCATCAGAGCAACGATATAAGGTTGCGAAATGGTCTGATTTTCTTTTATGGGAAGGGCAGAATCGGAATAAGCCCGGCTTAAAAAACCGGGCTCCACAAACAGGTGGCGGGGTACTCGGAGCAGGGCCTGCAAAACAACTTTATCACGGATACCGCGCCGCTTGATCTGGTCTTCGACCATCGCATTTCGAGCAGAATCAAAATCTACAGAAAGGACAGCCTTAGGCATAAAGAATGGCGAACAGAAGGCAGTAACCAGGTAAGGAAAAAATACCTTAAAAAATGAGCCCGTTTTTGTTGAGCCATTCCTGGGTATCAAACTTTTTGTTGGCAAACTCCTGGTATTCGATTTCTTTTTTAGAAAGTTCCAGTCCATCGATGAACTGCGGTCTTTTGGAAGACTTTTTACTTTTGCGCTTCTTGGGCGCAGGCCGCTCCTCCGTGGTTTCCTCTTCAACTTCTAATTCGAGTGAATCGGTCAACACTTCCATCTTAAGGACCAATACCATAAAACTCTTGGGGCAGATATGGTCGTTTTTCTGAATTTCAGCAACGATCTTTTTAACCTTGGGTGAAGTCATGACCGCTTCGGTGACCGCCTTGGACAACTTTTCAAAAATGCGCTCGGACCCATCGGAATCACTCACAAAATCCCCCTTTCAGTTTCCTGATATAAATAGCTCACTCAAACAGACAACCTCAGTTATCTGCATCTTAATTTAACTTTAAACCTCTCCCGCACCCTTGTCAAGGTCGCCTCGCGACTGCTAGCCGCAGGGGCAACGAAACCACAATGGGCCTGATTACGCCGAGACAACTCTTTGCTCGCGGACGTGATATTTAACCTTAGCTCTCGTGCCCCGCAGGGGTAGAAAGCGATGGCACACTGGCCCCGTGATATTCCACCTTTGTCTTCATGCCCCGAAGGGGTACCCGCCTAGTGGCTGGTGGTTAGTACAAGGGCACGGAGGAATCCATTTTCTCCGACCACTCGTTGATGCCCCCCCGCATGCTCTTCAGATTGCTAAATCCCATTTCCTTCAGGGCTTTCAACGCTTTCATCGAACGCACCCCAGCCTTGCAGTGAAGCACAATTTCGTCATCCGGATTCAGGCCGTTTAATTTTGCAAGGTCTTTGGCCTCAATATCGCCCAATGGAATCAGGGTCGCTTCTGCAATTCTGC
>CATMOP010000179.1 GCA_950072225.1 uncultured Nitrospina sp. | reverse complement strand
GGGGTCCCCCGTACCCTCTGGAACGACTACGATTCCATCAACGTAATCTCTAGAAGCCCCTGCGTCGTCCAGGGCCTGCTGAGCCGCGAGTATGGTCCAAGCGCCCAGTGCATTTTCAATTGTTTCGTCCCAGCGCCGTGCAGTGGGTGACTGCCCCACTCCAGCTATAGCAACCTTCCCACGGTGCTCCCAGGCACCCAGCCCCTCTTTACTACGGTACCTCGAATTTGGAAACATTTCAGTTGGTGCCATTGCTCACCTCTTTGTTTGAGTGATTGTGTATCTGTGACGGCCAGCTGCACTAGGCGGTCACGCGCCACTCGGCAACCTTTTGTCCCGTCCCGGGTGTAGTCTCAAACTCCGCCTGGACAGTCGCACCCACTGGGACGTTGTCGTCTACCGGGGTCCCGGGAAGGTGGCTAAACATCTTGATCTCCGGGGCATCCTCCAGTTCAATCACCGCGATGATGAAGGGCTGATCGACCTGGAGCAATCGTATACGGGAGTCGTACATGATGCAGTAGCCGTGGACCTTGCCACGACCATTCATCTCGCGCCATTCCAGATGGTCGGCGGGGGAATGGGGAATGCATCTCATTCGCGAAAAAACGTTCGCCCCGGAAAAATGGAAGAACTGGAACCTGGCTGACCCGGACCTGTCGAACACCGATAATGAAACTGACCGTCAAGGAATGATCAACTGGCTCTCAGCGAAATCGCACCCTGATAGCATAGAAGGGGAGCGTTTGCCGGGGTTCTGGTGGTCCGTGTTTACAGAAACCGGGTGGTCGGATCTCATAATGGGAAAAAACGATCGCGACAAATATTCAATACTAAAACCCCGTTACCAGTATTTCATCACTGACCAAACCCGTCCGCTGGGGATTCCTACTAAACGTGCAGAACCGCCATTGACTCTGGACGGAAGAGCGGGCCTGATCTGGACCAGCTATTCCCCGCATACGATTCGCAAAACCGTTCGCAGTTGTGAATCCTGCCATCAAAACAAGTTGTCCGCAGGGTTAGGCGACCCCCTACGACAGAGTATACAAAACACAACTTCCTTTTTTGATGAATTGCGATTCAACAACCAGGTTCTCCCTCAGTTTCAACTCAAGCAGGGGGTAACGATGAATGGGGAGCCCTTGCAAACGCCTTTCCCTAATGGCGAAGCCCGCTTTCTCAACGAGGAAGAAATCTCAGCTTTGCAGAAAACGACAGACAGTTACCGGGCATACCGCTTCCTGAATCTGCGTGAATTGCGTTTCCCGCGCTTACTTTCCCGTCAGGAATTCCCTTATGACGCCCGGCACCATGCCCAGGAAAATGCCATGGGCCCGCCGCCATTACAGGAGGACCTTTATTATGATGTAGAAAAAAACCAATTTGTGAAATTAGCGCCAGAAATCCCTGCTGATGAATCTCTCTTTCAGGAAACCGTACCGCAGAATCCTGAAATTCAGCAGGATGAACCTGTTAAGCAAGAACACATCATAGAATTTCTATACGACATTTTTCAGGATGGCAAAACACAGCAACCTGGAAATAACGAGCCCCCTCTCGAACCCTTGCTACCTTTTGAACCATGATCCTAAGAACTCTCGCATTTTTGTGCCTAGGTGGATTCCTATCTATTGTCCCTTCACTATCCTACGCAGGAATATTGGAGGATAAAGACTGTGGCTCCTGCCACCGGTTGAGTGTCGAGGATACCAAAAAAAAATTTAGCGGGCCAGACCTGCATTTTGCCGGCAACAAGTTCCAACCGAAATGGTTAAAGCAGTTCCTGCAAAACCCTGGAGTCATCCGGCCAGCCGGAATCATTACCAACCCCGGATTTTTGCAAGGACCTCCCGAAAACCTGCCGCCACATCCTTCTTTTCTTGAAAAAGATGCCCGCACACTGGCTAACAGTCTGACGGATTTGAAAATTTCCGGACAACCACTGGAACCAGTTATCATAGAGCCGTTATCAAAGGGACAACGTGCGAAAATCAAATATAAATTTGAAAGGACTTTCTCCTGCATCTCCTGCCATCAAAGTTTGAATCTTGCGGGGAAAGTCCGTGGAGGACTATCCGGCCCGTCCCTGGTCAACGCCGGAAACCGACTGCAAGCTGACTGGGTCGCCAACTGGCTGAACACACCGGAGGTTTATACGGCAAAAAGCCGTATGCCCCGATACAAGATGGATTCTGCCACCCGAACCGAATTCAGCCAATTTCTCATGACGCTAAAAAAAGAACCGGCGAGTCGCCGGTGACAAAATAGAGAACCCCGTAAAAACATCTATGAAAAGAAATTGTAAAAATTTACTCGCCAGAATAACGACCCTGGCTGTTTTGGCCTGGCTAACCGGATGCGGACAAAGCCACGAAAAGCAGGCCGCTGCTCCCCTCAAACCTCCCATACGGCAAGAGCTCGAGAAAGCCCGCCCGCAAGCTCTGCAACTGAAACCGGTGCAAGTCACAGAAAATACCCGGCAAACTTATCAGTGGTACTGCGCCCAATGTCATGGCATTGAAGGGAAGGGAAACGGCATCAACGCCAAGCTCCTCACGGTTCCACCCCGTAACCACACCAAAGCCGAATATCTTGAAACCCGGACCGATGAACAACTTTTTGGAGCCATCAAGTTCGGCGGGCTTTCGGTAGGCCGGGCTCCCTGCATGCCGGCCTGGGAACACACTTTAGACGAAGGCACCATCCATTCCCTGGTTCAATATATCCGCGAGTTGTGCCAGTGCGAGGCATTATGAAGGCCACTAGGCGTGGGTACAACTAGCAAAAGCATGAATGGGAAGGCAATTGGGCAAAGACTCGTTAAGCCGCCTAGTCCTCCTGCTCGCCAGCGCTGGCACGTCCCCTCAAAGGGAAAAGCTATTGCAATTTGCCACCGGCGGCTCGCCGGATGCCCAGTGGTTTGTTATAATCATTATTTCAGATAAAAGGAAACTCTTCCTCAAAACTAAAAAAGTGAGTGCTCATTATGATCGAAGTGATTCCATTCCATGGCCTGCTGTACAACACTAAGGTCACCGGACCTCTCATAGAGGTCACCGCTCCCCCTTATGATGTGATTCCTCCGGCTCTCCAGGAATCCCTGTACCAGAAGAACCCGCATAATGTCGTGCGACTGATTTTAGGCAAGGAGTTTTCCACCGATTCAGAAATGGGCAACCGCTATACCCGTGCCTCCGACACATTCCGGCAATGGCTGGAAGAAGGAATTCTTGTCCGCGACCCGCAACCGGGATTTTATTTATACAGCCAGGAATATGAGTTTGAGGGAGGAAAATTCTGCCGGACGGGCTTTTTCGCCAGGGTTAAAGCTGAAGCTTTCAGCAAGGGCAACCTACTCCCACATGAGTTCACGCTTGCCAAGGCCAAGACTGATCGTACCCGTCTACTCAATGCCTGCCACGCCAATTTTAGCCCCATTTTCGGTCTGTATTCGGACCCTGAAGGCAATATCGATTCTTTACTTAAGGACGAGGGAAATCTGGAACCCTTATCTGTCATTGATGACGGCAGTGTTGTACACCGTATCTGGCGCTTGAACAATCCCACCGTTTGCCAGGAAATCTCCAATCGAATTCGTGACAAAAAAATATATATCGCCGACGGCCATCACCGATATGAAACTGCACTGGCTTTCGCGGAGGCTAATCAGAATAAGGTGGAAGATTGCTCCCATGTCATGATGTTCCTGACCAATATGGATTCGGATTCCATGTCGATCTTTCCCATTCATCGGGTTGCGAAAAGTCCGAAACCGTTTGACCGGGAATCGTTTCTGCAAAAAGCCGGAGAATATTTTGACATCTCCCCCTGGTCCGGCACCTTGAATGGGACTGAAGTAAAATCCCGGCTGAAAGATTTGGGGAAGGAACAAATCACCTTCTGCGCATATTTGGGAAAAGAGCATGCCTTCATTTTGAAAGTTAAGGACCCCAAAAATGTTCTGCCTCTTCTGGACCAAAACGAACCCCAGGACATGCAGGTTCTTGATGTTGTGCAATTGCACGCCATCCTTCTAAGGCACATCCTCAAGATCGACACCCGGGAGAAGGCCGGGCAACAATTTGTTTCCTATAAGGTAAATTCTGAAGAAGGAATGGAAATGGTGGATAGTGGCGAATGCGATGTGGTATTTTTCATGAACCCCACTCTCATAGACCAGGTTCGCCGACTTGCTGAGAAAGGGCTACGTCTGCCCCAAAAGGCCACCTTTTTTTATCCCAAACTTTTATCCGGACTGGTCATCAATAAATTCGGCCCATGAAAATCATATCTACGGAGTTTTTAGTCGGAGCCGTTTCTGCCAAGCAATACCCGAAAGAGCCGCTTCCCGAGTTCGCGTTTGCGGGTCGTTCCAATGTGGGCAAATCCTCCCTCATCAAATCCTTGCTCAACCGGAAAAAGTTGGTGCGCATCAGTTCCACACCCGGCAAAACACGGGAAATTAATTTTTTCAAGATCAATAACGCAATTATGTTTGCCGATCTTCCGGGATACGGATTCGCCCGCGTCGCCCCGGCCTTGCAGAAAAAGTGGAAAAAAATGTTAGAAGAATATTTGAGCCAGCGCAATCCCCTCATCGCCATCATATTCATTGTTGATATACGGCGAAAACCCACCGAGCTGGATTTGACCTTGAAAGAATGGCTGGAAGAACTGGATAGAGACTATATTCTGCTGATCACCAAAGCGGACAAGCTTTCCGCCGCGGAGCGTCAAAAGCAGGTAAAAATAATTAAAGCCGCATTCATGGGAGAAAATGCTTTGGATTTTATAATCTATTCCAGCAAAAACCATACCGGAAGAAAAGAACTGTGGAGCACAATGGAAAAACTCGCCCGCCACCAGCGTGATACCCCATTCGGGGCATGAAGGCAAATGATAAGCATAACTCGCTGGACCCAGTGAACAATAGCTTTTTACCCCTTCGGGGCACGAAAGTTAAGGTGAA
>CATMOP010000178.1 GCA_950072225.1 uncultured Nitrospina sp. | reverse complement strand
AAATCCCGAAGCCATAAATCTACATTATTAAAAAGACCAAAAAGAATTACCATTAAAATAATGAGAACATCAACTGCAGATGTTAAATATGAAAATCGAGTATTCTCAACTAAATATTCTTGAGACCGAGTATATTCGCTGGCACTATAATATCCCTTAAATTCATTTGGCAAACTGGTGGAAATATTCTGCAGATCAAGATGTCGGGAAAGATTAAAGATAATAAATTCAAAGAGCAAGGCTCCAATAATTATGCTTCTTTTTTGCGAGAACCAGGGTGGCACCGGAATGTTCATCTTCAGGGTAAACATACCAGACAACCATCAGGGCGCCCGACTGAGTTTCAAATATGGAAGGGCAATGACAAAACATGTCTTTGCCGGAGGGGTTGTGCAGAAATGTAGCTTCAATCATGAAGCGAGGGCGTCCTTTTCTAAATGCTAAAATTTATTATGGGACTCCTTTTATTGTAAGGGGAGTGAACACGGTTATCGACAAATATTTTTTTGTGATGTAATTCTGTGGAGTGAACTTTTCGGGTTCGGCTTCGGGTTGGGGGGAGTCAGGAAGAAAATGGAGGCACCGGGCGGACTCGAACCGCCGATAGAGATTTTGCAGACCTCTGCCTTACCACTTGGCGACGGTGCCCAGCTTGGTTGCAACGATAATAAATATGGAGCGGGAGAAGGGATTCGAACCCTCGACCTCAACCTTGGCAAGGTTGCACTCTACCACTGAGTTACTCCCGCATATTTTGATGTTATGGGGTGAAAGACCCGAAACCAATTATATTTCCTCAATTGTGATTGTCAAATTCTATTTTCTCAGAAATTTCGCTTCGGTTCCTTCTATCAGGCGAAGAATGTTGTGGTAATGCTTCTGCAAGGTGAACAGGCCGACAATGACTGCAAGATATATATAAGGAGGAGGCAGTTTAAAGTAAATGGCAAGCAAAGGAAGAGAAATCGCCGCCATTATTGACCCTATGGAAACATAGCCCGAAATCCACAGGCAGGCAGAAAACACCCCGACCGCGCACAGGGTTGCCCAGGGCATGATGTATGAAAACAGGCCCAGGCTGGTCGCGACCCCTTTGCCACCCTTGAACTTTAAGAAAATGGAATAAAGATGGCCGAGAAAAACCATGAGCCCGGTAAGGGCAATCACAATCGGTTCTTCGTACAGCAGGCTGGTACCAAAAACCACGAGGAGCCCTTTCAGCACATCTCCCAACAAGGTCAGCAGTCCGGCTTTTTTGCCCAGTACCCGCGCTACGTTGGTGGCGCCAATATTGCCGCTACCTTGTTTTTGAATGTCTATGCGCTGAGCCCGTGCCAGTAAAATGCCAAAAGGAATGGATCCGATCAAATACGATATCAGACACAGGGCAGGAATTTCAGTCAGCATAATGAATGAGGTTGGAGGCGGTCATTCGGTCTCGTCTACCCAGGATTCGCTTTGCAGTTTGGTCTTCAGTTTTAATTTGGCCCTTTTTTCGATTTGCCGCACTCGTTCGCGGGAGAGTCCGATCTCTTTTCCAATTTCCTCCAGTGTTTTGACCTCCCCGAAAAAACCAAAACGCATTTTGAGGATTTTGGCTTCCCTTTCCGAAAGGTCTTCCAGTAATTGGTCCACCTTTTTATTAAGAGACTCCTGCATGAGTTGGTCATCGTAAGGGATGAAGTCCTGGTTTTCCAGAAGATCCAGATAGGGCGTGTTATCATCATCTTTTAAAGGCGAATCGAGAGATAGGTGAGTCCGGTACGCACGCATGATGGAGTTGATTTCCTCATCACCATATCCCAGGTCCTTTGCCAGTTCGGCCTGGGTCGGTTCGCGTTCCAGGGCTTGCGCCATCTGCTGGCTTCTTTTGTTGATCTTGTTGACTTTGCCGGCTTGCTTGACGGGAAGCTTCACGGTACCTGACTGTTCGGCGAGGGAATGCATGATGGCCTGTTTGATCCACCATACAGCGTAGGTGATGAACTTCACATTCCTGGAAACGTCAAATCGTTTGGCGGCCTGGATCAATCCAATGTTTCCTTCCTCAATCAAGTCCTGAAGGGAAATGCCCAATCCCCGGTATTTGTTGGCCACGGTCACGACATATTTTAAATTTCTCCGAACCATTTCCTGAATGGCTTTGGGGTCTCCGGCTTGAATAGATGTTGCTAATTTGATTTCTTCTTCTCGGGAGAGAATTTTGATCCTGCTGATCTCCCCCATGTATTGGATGAGCGGATCATGGTTGGTCCCTTTGTCCTTCGGGGGTGAAGAGCGTTTGGTTCCTGTCGGTTTGTGTTTGGGGGCCTTGGACATAATTTCTTAAGCTCAGCGCATGGCTTTCAAGCGAAGTCGTGCTTCTTTTGCAAACTCGCTTCGGGGAGAGTATCTAATCACGGTTTTAAAATACGCGGTGGCCTCGGAAAAATTTTGCTCATGATAAAAGGATTCGCCCAACAGAAACTCGGCTTCGAGAATATAGGAATGGTTGGGGTATTCCACCTTCAAACGTTTGAGCCGGAGGATAGCCGCCTGATAAGAACCGGTGCGGTAATAAAACTTACCGATTTCAAACATGTTTTGCGCCAGTAAATCCAGGCACTGGGTAATTTTTGCTTTTGCCTGTTTCAAGTAAGAACTTTGTGGGAAATCCTTTACGAAGCCCTCAAAGCCTTCCAGTGCCGAATGAACCGGTGTTAAGTCCCGCGATGCAAGATCGGTCAGTTTGAAATTGGATTTGGCTTTATAAAAATGTGCCCGGTCCACAAACTGGTGGACGGGATAGAGTTCGATAAACTTCTGGTAATGAAATTTGGCCTCTTCATATTCTTCTGTGCTGTAATGAATGTCTGCCAGCAACATTGTGGCCGCTGCCCGCTCTTTGCTGTCTGGATAATCTTCCAGCAATTGCTGGATTTTGGCTTTGGCTTCTTCGGTCTCCTTCTCTTTCGCCAGACGTTTGCCTTGTTGCAATAATTCGTTTGCGCTATAGATCCTTTCTTTTTTTGTTGTGGAGCAACCAAAGAGCAGTACCAGCACGAAAACCAGAGAAAAAAAATAACCAAATTTTGAGAAAAGAAGGAATGGTGGCATTACGGTGTTGGGTCGTTGAAAGTTGCTTCCAAATATATACTAAAAAACCTTATATTTAAAGAGCTTAATCATCTTGCAGAACTTGAAAGCTCCTTGCTTATCAAGAAAACTTCGTGCTATAACTTCAACGATATTCCCATTTTTTGAATGGAGAACTTTATCAAAATAGTAAATATTATGAGACGGACAATAAAAATAGGATTATTAAGCCTGTTGGCCGCATGGAACCCGGGTTTGGCCAATTCCGCCTTTGCCGCAGACACAACCGAATCGTGGAAACTGCTTTCCACCTTCGAAAAGGGCGGCTTCATGATGTATCCCATTTTTTTTGCCTCTGTGCTCATGCTGGGAATCGCCATAGAGCGGGCTTATAACCTGAGAAGAAAAAACATCATTAACTCTGCATTTCTCGAGGATGTCCGGAACCAGTGGGATTGGAAAGACATTCAAAAAACGCTTCGGTTGTGCAACTCCTACGACAATGCACTTTCGCGGATTTTGAAAGTGGGATTATTGCGGGTAGGGGGCAAGCTCGATGAGATTGAAAGGGCGATTGATGGGGCCGGCCAGCATGAGGCGTCCCTGATGAACTCGAATCTCAGGGTGCTGGGCGCGGTGGCAAACATCACCCCAATGATGGGTCTTTTGGGGACCGTCTTTGGAATGATCAAAGCCTTCAATGTGATTTCTCTCAGCGGCACCGGTAACCCCGGTCTTGTGGCCAGCGGCATATCCGAAGCGTTGATCACAACCGCCGCGGGAATGGTGGTCGGCATCCCTGCTTTAGCCCTGTATCATTATTTTCGGGGAAAAATTGACCGCCATGTTTTCGAGATGGAGGAAATTTCGTTCCAACTCGTTGAAGAGCTTTCTTACGACAGTATTCGAAAGGCCAGACCTGCGGCTCCGGGGTCGTCCAAAGAAAAATCTAAAAAGGTCTCAACCATTTCCACTGGTGGTTGATCGCAGACCGCTTAGCATTGGTTTTTGTGTATGAAAGGAATTTGACTAGACTATGCGATTCAGAAGAGAAGAGGAAGATAGTTTCGCCTTTGATATGACACCCATGATTGATGTGGTGTTCCTGCTTCTTATTTTCTTCATGGTGTCCACGGTATTTGTGGACTTCAGCAGGAAGATGGATATTAATCTTCCTACTTCCAAGTCTTCTGTCATCGATGAAAGCACCAAAACCCTGGAGATAGAGATGTCGAAAGACAGAAAAATCTTTCTGGGAGGCAAGCTGTTAACGCTACTGGGGCTGGAAACGACTCTCGCCAAAATGGATTTCAAGGGCAAAAAACCAAGCGCTATCATTCGGGCCGATAAATCCCTTCCTTATGGGGATGTGATTCATGTCATGGGCCTATTGCAAAAAAAGGGCATTCCTGATATCAGCGTTGCGGTCAAATAAGGTATAATCCCTTTACTCTTAATATAGTTTTTTTATAACTCAAGAGGATCTCTAGGAATTACTTTTGGCCATGAGTAGGCCCTTATAAAGTTTGGGCACGAATAGTAGCCCAAAAAGCCTGCGAATTGCCGCAGAGAAAATTACCGAATAAATAGAGATGCCCTCGTAGGTCTGCTCGGAAGTTAGAGTGGGCTATTTCAGTTTTTAAGGAGATTTTGCATGGCAACTTATACCAAGGAAAAAGATGTTGAAACCGCATTGGAAGACGATGCCGAAGCGCGGGCAGCAATGCAGGAAGTTTTTTCCAACACTGCCCGATGGCCAGCTGGGTTCGGCGGCTTCACAGCAGATGCGACAGCAAATATTAATGGAGTTGAACATAAGGGTACCGTAACCGTTAAAGGACCCAAGGAAATCGAGACCGATATCAGCGACGAAAAAGCCAAAGGTTTTCTCAAAGAAA
>CATMOP010000177.1 GCA_950072225.1 uncultured Nitrospina sp. | reverse complement strand
AAGACCCCAAGGTGGAAAATCGGGTGCTGGAACGTTTAAAGTCGGCCCAAGTTTCAAACGAAACGGTTAAATCCCTTCTCCGTACACGGGTAAAAAAAAGCACAGGCTCTGTCGGAATTCAAAAAAAATTACAGTACAGGCATAATGGAAAAGATTACCCATATGCCTTGTTTCTTCCAGAGTCATTGAGACAAGATGAAAATATCCCACTCATCGTTGTCCTGCATGGGCTGGGTGGTAGCGGAGCCAACACCATTCCGGCCTGGGTCGAGCATTTGCACAAAGAGTTCACGGTATTGTGTCCCACTTATCCGATGGGGGCCTGGTGGGCACGGCCCGCCGAGGAAATGGTGCTCGGTCTCATTGATCAGGTTCGCGAACAATACAATATAGATTCGGATCGGATTTTTCTTGCCGGGTTGTCCAATGGCGCTATCGGTGCTTACATGATCGGCATGTTTTATCCGGACCGGTTTGCCGGGTTGATCCCCATCGCCGGAAGCATCACTCCCCGGTACATGCATTTTCTGGTAAATCTTCGCAATACGCCGATTTATATGATCCAGGGCGCGCACGATCCTATTTTCCCCATCCAACTCAGTCGGCGGATTCATAAAATTCTCTCCGACATGAAATATCCCGTCACCTACCGGGAACATGGGGAAAGAGGAAAGGCTCACGGAGGCCATTTTCTGCCCGAATCGGAAGTGCCCGCCATGTTGGAATGGATTCGTAAGCAAAAACGTCGGCTGAATCCTGACGTCGTCCGCATGACCCGGGAAGGCAACCACCTGGGCGCGATCCACTGGGCCCGGCTGGTTCAAGGAAGAAACCTCGCCTTGCTAGAATTGCCCGGGCCGGAAAGCCCGAACCCGGAGAAACGGGATGGTAAAATCGCCACTCTGTTCGCCATCCGCAAAGGCCGCAATATTTTTGAGGTGATGGGACAGCATATCATTGAATATGATTTATATTTCAACACCGAAACCGTTGACTTCGACAAACCAGTCACTGTCACCACCCAAAAAATCCAGGTTCAAGGCAATAAGTTGGTCCCCGGAGAAAAAAAAACCAGCTATAAAAAGAAAGTGGAAAAAGACCTCGCTGTCCTCTTGTATGGATATAAAAATTTCCGCGATCCCAACCGTCTTTATGATGCCAGGGTGAGCATTCTTCTCGAGTCCACCCTCGTCCACTCCTCGCCGGAGGGGCAACGAGCAATAGCCGTGTCTGCCAGCAAAGAGTTGTCTCCGCAGAATGAACCCTTATTATGAGCAATACGGTCGTTCACTTGCTTGAAAAATCCATGCATCTTCTAGGCTGGGACAGAGTGGTCACGGCGTTGGCAAACCATGCCTGTTCTCCTTTCACCCAAGATCAATGCCGTCAGTTAAAACCCGAAATCGATTTTGATTGCGCGCAAACCCTGCTTGAAGAAACCGCCGAGATGGTTGCCTTGCTGAGTTCTTTGGATTCCTTTCCGATGGATCGAGTTGAGGATATTCGCCCCGTTTTCCGGAACGCTGAAGAGCACGAAATAATCGATCCAGGCCAATGCCTGTCTCTCATCAAACTTTTGCGCCTGTGCCGAAACCTATGCCGGGAAAAGGATAAAAAATCCGTTTATCCCCACTTGCATGCCTGGCTGGAAAAGCTTGATCTACTCAAGGAGTTTTTGGAGGAACTGATCCGTTGCGTGGATGATGAGGGAAACATCCGGGAAAACGCCACACCGGAACTGCACCAAGCCATCCGCAATACAGAAACCGCAAAACGCAAACTGGAAGAACGTCTGCAACGTCTCTTCAAGACGGACAGTATCCGCGAGGCCCTGCAGGACTCCTACATCACCGAACGTGAAGAACGAATGGTCATCCCGGTGCGGGCAGAGTTCAAATCCCGGGTTGACGGCATCGTGCATGACAGTTCCGGAACGGGACAAACTCTATTCATAGAGCCCACTTCCATCGTGCCCCTGAACAATCAATTGAAAATAGCCCGGCTGCAAGTTGTGCAGGAAAAAATTAAAATCCTGCAATCGCTTGCTCTGCAAACCCTGCAATTCCAGGAACAGTTGGAAAGGAATCTGGAAACCCTGATATCTCTGGATCTCATTTTCGCCAAAGCCCGTCTGAGCAAAACCATGGCGGCGGTACATTGCCCCATGAACCACGACTCGATCATGGAACTTAAAGAAGCCCGAAACCCGGAACTGGTTCTGGATGGAGAAATGGTGGTTCCCAATACCATTGAGTGGGACGCCTCGGTCAGGGTAGTAATCATTTCCGGCCCCAATACCGGGGGCAAAACGGTGACGCTAAAGACCTTGGGCTTACTGGCCCTGATGGTCAGGGCAGGACTGCATCTTCCGGTTAAAGAAAATTCCAGGATTCCGTTTTTCCCGAAGGTTTATTCCGACATTGGTGATGACCAGAATATTCAATTGAAGTTGTCGACCTTTTCGGGGCACTTGAAAAAAATAATTCATATCCTGGATCATGTCGATGCGGGCTCCCTGGTGCTTCTGGACGAGTTGGGAATTGCCACCGACCCGGAAGAAGGCGCGGCGTTGGCAGAAGCCATCCTCCTTGACCTTAAAAGCAAAAATGTGATGACATTGGTCTCCACCCACTATTTCACCTTGAAAATTTTGGCGCAAACGCATGCAGGTTTCCTCAATGCCTGTACCGAGTTCGATCTCGATACGTTGAGCCCCACCTACCGTTTGATTTTTGGGGCGCCGGGCCAAAGCGCAGCTCTCGATACCGCCGAACGGCTGGGCCTGCAAAAAAGTATCATCAACCAGGCACGAAATTTGTATCAGGCCAAGGAGGACCGTGCGGAAAACCTACTGGAAGATTTGACCCGCCAGAGGCTGGAATTCCACCGAGACCAGGAAAAAATAAAACAGCAGAAAGAAGAAACAGAAGCCCTGGCGAGAGAGCAGAGAATCCTGACCCAGAGATTACGGGACGAAGAAAAAGATTTTCAAAAAAATAAAACCAAAAAACTGCAGGCAGAAATACGTGCCGGAAAAGCTGAAATCCGAAAAATGATTCAGCAGATCAAAGGCGAGAAAGACCTTCCCAAATTCCGCAAGGTGGAAAAACAATTGCAGTCCATGAACCAAATGCCCTTGTCCTCCAAAGTGGAAGATCTCGAAGAATGGACCCTGCAGGTGGAAAACCTGAAAACCGGCGACCCGGTTTTAATTTTGAATCTGGGAACCCTCGCCACCCTTTTAGAGCCTCCTCAGGGAAAGAAAAAATTGCGGGTCCAGATGGGAAACATCACCACGGTTGTTGAAGCCAAAGCCCTTCGCGGTAACCCGCGACAAAAGGGGGAAATACCGGAAAAGAAATTCTCATTGAATGTCCACACTGAGTCAGAAGGGGGACCGGTGTCGTCCTGCGATTTAAGAGGCATGAACTCCGAAGAAGCGGAGGCAGTTATAGAGGCTTTCATCAGCAGGGCCATCGTGCAAAAAGTACAGAGGGTACTCATCATTCACGGTCACGGAATGGGAACAATCAAAACCCTGGTGCGAAATTACCTGGAAAAAGCCGGGCTCTGCAAGCAGTTCATGCCTGGCTCACGCCACGAAGGGGGCGATGGCGTCACCGTTGTTGAATTTTGATTTTTAGAACATAAACTCACCTATCTTTTTTTTAATTTCGGCACCAGCTGTTTTTCAAACCATGGGTTTTTCTTCAGCCAAATATTATTGCGAGGTGATGGGTGGGCAAAACAAAGTAATGGGGGAGATAAAGTTTCCAGTTTTTTACCGTTTCTGTCAGTGTCGCTTTCTTCCTGGATTGTAAAAACCAGGCCTGGGCATATTGACCTATTAACAGAGTGATCTGCCTTTTGGGCAGTTTATCAAGAATGGGTGACATCCATTTTTCCGCGCATTCGGGACGAGGAGGCAAATCCCCTGATTTACCTTTTCCGGGATAGCAGAATCCCATTGGCACGATTGAAAAGTATTTCGTGTTGTAGAATTGTTCTTTAGATACCTTCATCCATACGCGTAGCCTATCGCCACTGGCATCGTTCCAGGGGATACCGGATTCATGCACTTTGATACCCGGAGCCTGACCAACGATGAGTATTTTTGATCTCGCAGAAAATGAGAAGGTGGGTTTTGGTGGAAAAGGAAGATCTGCCTCACAAAGAGTGCAGGCTTTGATATTTCTTTTAAGCTCAGAGGCAGAGAGCCTCCGCTGGCAAATTTCAATATCTTTATTATGCGGACGAACAGTATCTTGGCCCAATGGGTTCTTGCTCATTGGACCCACGCCAAGTGGCCCCTTAGCAGGGGAGGCAGATAGCAAGAGCTCATTAAGCCGAGACTCCTTTTTGCTCGCCTGATAAAACTATTGCTCATTGGACCCACGCCAAATGGAGTTTTGAATTCTGCCATGATTTCATTCATAAAAAAATGATCTGCTCCATCATAGCAGGGCCGGGTCTTATTTCTGAATTAAAGCTGAAATACTAAGATAGAATAGAGGAAACTTAGAAAGGAGAGCTACTAATGTTTCAGAAAACATTTTTTGCGGGAAGTTTAATTCTGGCCGGGGTGCTGGCTTTTGCAGGACTGAGTTGGGGAGAACAGGTTTCCACAATTACTTTAAATGGAAAACCGCTGACACTGATGGGACAAACAGCACAGGTGGGAAAAATACTCCCAAATGTCAGCCTCCCTGACCTGGGCTTGAACATGATTGATCTAAAATCGTTCAAAGGCAAGGTGACAATACTGAGTATCGTTCCCTCCCTGGATACTCCCACCTGCGACAAACAAACTCATTTTCTTAGCGAAGAGAATAAAGGATTGGATAAAACTGCCAAACTGGTGACGATCAGTCGGGATCTACCTTTTGCACAAAAACGTTTCGCGAAAGAAGCGAACATTCACAATATCCTGTTCCTGTCAGATTACCGGGACGCTGAGTTTGGTAAATCAACCGGTCTTTTGATTGAGGAAAACAGACTAC
>CATMOP010000176.1 GCA_950072225.1 uncultured Nitrospina sp. | reverse complement strand
TTTTACCTACATGTTTTAAAAGGAACCGGTTATTGAGGGTTTCCTGCAACACTTAATTTTTAAGGGATAAAAACCTCACTGTTGCAGTAGTTTAGGAGGTCCATACCTTGTCCCCGGTCACATATAAGAGGACTTGTTTGAGAATCTTTTTACAAAGAGGATTTTGAGTCAACATAAGGTTTCTCATATGCCAAGTTAAATAGAGCCTATTAGTTCTTATTTTCTTCTCAAGCCTTCTGTGCACAGGGCTTTTGCCTACCTCGGGAAAAGGCCGGAATTCCCCGGCCTTTTTTCCTCCCCCCAACGACAAAAAAACGACACAACATCTATAGCATTTGGGAGATATCCTGTTATGAATTGGTTAAACGGGAAAAACGTATATTGTTTCCGCCTTAATGACCCTGGTTTCGCTGGTACATTTGGTGACAGGAAACTTAACATTAGTGGAATTTATAAGTAGTGACCACATGATGAGCTTATTCGAAGCCCTGGGTCTCACCACTTTAAGGGCCGGAATCCAAAAAAATAAGAAAGAAATAACCCCTTAAATCCTAAAAAATATCTACATTTTCATGCGGGTTAAACACCGAACAATGAATTCCATATTTATCAAACATCGCTTATGAACCTTGAATTGTTCCGGGCACTCACGCCCTGGATTTCATTCCTACTTTTATTGGGACTGGGAACCATCGGTTGGCTGATACGATGGATGCTTGCTGAAAACCTTCGCCGGTTCCGTGATTTTAAAGAAAACCTGGAAGATATTGAAAGCTCCCTTCGGGACCTGGAACTGGTAAGACAGGGCGATCAAAAATACCTTTTTGAACAATACGTCGACGAGAAAGCGTTTTATGTCGCTGTTGGAAGAAATGAAGCTTTGATAAGCAGAATTTTTAAACAGCTAAACGAACTTGCAAAATCAGTGAACCAGATTGTCGGAGCACTGAACGCAGGAGAAAACAGAGATGTCTAAATCCTTATCTGTGAACCTTAACCGCCGGGAGCCAGTTTGGAAAAACGGTTTTGGGTTCTTCGATTGGGTTTCTAGTATCGGACCGGCTAGGTTTGAAATTTACCCAGGTGGGATCGGTTGTCGCCGGGAATAAGATTGTGGTGACCATTTATTATCAGAAAGAAGCGATTTCCAGTCCTTAAAAAAATCAGCCTGAAAAGCCTGCAATGATTTCGCGAATTTGTGAAACGAGGGTTTTGATATTCATAGGCCTGGTGATGATTCCGTTCATTCCCGATTTTAAATACGTTTCATGATCGCTTTTCTCGTTATTTGCGGTCATGGCTATGATGGGAGTGGGCGGGCGGGATGGTTGGGAAGCTTCAAATTCGCGGATTTTAGCTGTGGATTCCAAACCGTCCATGACAGGCATATGGATATCCATCAGGACAACATCAAAGGAGGCTTTCTTGAAAGTTTCAAAAGCCTGAAGCCCGTCCTCGACGGAAGTAATTTCGTGACCCCGCCTTTTTAACAATTTCGTTGCTAAAGCAAGATTAACTGCTGTGTCATCCGCAACTAAAATTTTTAGAGGGGGGCCAAGGTCTTTTTTCTTGTCAGCGGGCTTTGAAATTTCACCATTCGAACCATTCATAACACCTATTATGCCCACCAGGGCTGAAATTGTAAAACCAAATTATATGAATAACGCGGTGGTTTAGAGCTCTTTCCAAGCACCAATGACGCGGCCGACAATGGGGTCGGGATGTTCGTTGAGGTTGATTATTTGTACTTGTGAAATAGGATTGATCGGCCTGAGAATTAACAGATCTTTTTGGCATTCCACATATTTTGCCGTTAAACCTTCGTCGTAATAGATTGCAAAAATGCGGTTTTTCAATTGTTACCCGGAAAATATATTCTTTATTGGGAAAATATCTGTTAAGTAATATTTTTTTGTGTTGATTTGGCCTTGTTGTTTGCTTTTGGGTTGGGAAAAACTCCTTTCGGCTTAGTGATGTTTGTTCCTGGTTTTAACAGTTTGATGAAATAAACTTTAGCCCTTGAAGGGCGGGATTTTAGTTGAGCCTTGGCTGAGGGTTAACGGGAAGTTTCAAATTGGTGGTTGCATGGACTTCTTCTTCGACCATAAAAATTAATTGGAGGGGGACCATTGTGGAAAAAATACTAATCTCGCGTTCTTCTGTTGGTGATAAATCCTCTGAAAAAAAGAGATTGAAGGTATGTTTGCCGGTGTCTTTTGAATTGGAAACAGGGGAAATCCTGCAAAGGGGTTGCGGTAAAAAAAAATTGTACGAGACGGATGTAGGTTGGCATTGCCTTTATTGTGGCAATTATTTATATCGCCGGGAACCTTCTTTAAAAGCTATATGGTTTCATTTCAGAGTAGGGCGTGAATATTGGCGGGCTATGTTTTCCCTCGATAATGTTTTTATTAATGGGGTTCCGGTATCTGGTTTGCCCGATTGTTTACCGCGTAGGCTTATTTCCGACCGGCTCGAACCGAATCCACCCCCTTGGTTTTCTTATTTTATTTTTTATGATGGCCCTCAATTTAAAAAATACTTGGAGAATTATAAGCATGCTTGATTCTTGGAAAAAAAATGAGTTGGTTAATCCTGGTTTTAATTATGGGACAGAGGATGATTACCATTTGAGGTTTTTCCCTCCCGGTGAATTGGAAATTATTCGCAATGCCTAGAATTTTGATGTTAAATTCGAGGATTATCGTCCATGGTCTGAATTTTCCTATTTAAAAGAAGGGTTTTTAAACCTTGAAGAGATGAGGTTGACAGACAAGCAGTTGATGGCCGTTTCCTTGGTTTTTTATGGGGGTCTTAAAAAAAGCTCGCTGGACGAATCATGAAAATCAGCAGTCAAGCGCTCTCCGACCATGTCAATGCCGGCCTGAAAAAAATGAGCGATGTTTTGAAGTAAAAAATTCTAGCAGAATTTTGGAAAATTCAACGTGGGGTTCTGCGAGTTGATTACAAAGTATAGTTAAGGTTGAATAGATATTGTGGTTTTGCATAATGGTTCCCTCTGAGATAATATTAATACCGCCAGTTAACTTGAATTGGGTTTAATGAGCCATGAAAATCATTGTTTGCATTAAACAGGTCCTGGATACTTCTGCGACAATCCAAATTGAAAACGGCCAGGTAGTTTCTCCCGGAAGTTCCCGCATTATCAATCCCTATGATGAGTATGCGATTGAAGAAGCGGTGCGCATTAAAGCGAAAAAGCCGGATACCGAAATCACCCTTTTGTCGCTCGGGCCTGAGGGATTTAAGGATTCGATAAAAAGGGCTCTGGCCATGGGTGCGGATAAAGCCGTGCATTTAATGGATCCCAGGTTTGTAGGGTTGGATTCTTATGCTGTGACCAGAATATTGATGCGCTATATAGAAAGCGTTCCTTATGACCTGATTCTTTGTGGCAAACAAGCTGTGGATGTGGACATGGCTCAAACTGGCCCGACTCTGGCGACTTTTCTCGGTATCCCTTTTGTTACCGTGGTGACTGGGATTGAGTTTTCCGATGATTTTAAAAATGCGAAAATTACCCGGCAGGTAGAAGGGGGCAGTGAAATTCGTGAGTTGGCACTTCCATTTCTGGTGACCTGCCAGAAAGGTCTAAATGAACCTCGGTTGCCGTCCCTTAAAGGTATTATGGCCGCTAAGAAAAAAGAAGTTTTAACTCTTTCCAGGGAAGACCTCGGCATCGAGGAAGGGACCCTCAATTTTAAAGGCAATAAATTGATTCAGGAAAATCTTTGCTTGCCCCCGGAACGAAAAAAGGGAATAATCCTAGAAGGTAGCGAAGAAGAAATTTGCGGCCATCTGGTTCGACTGTTGCGTGAAGAAGAAAAAATCATTTAATCAAAACCCTCCATCCTATGAATGAAACTTCAGATTCCCCCAACCCCGGCGGTATAAAAGCTGTAGTGCAAAAATATAAAAGCCAAATTGGTATTGGTCTTTTGGTTTTGTATGTTTGTCTTCTCGGGCTGGGAACCGTTGGTGAAATTTGGGAGATTGAATGGATTTTAGATCTTCCCCTGTTTCGTCCTCCCGGTAAATATTGACAGCCCCGATCCACAACTGAATAAAAATGCTAAAATAGGCTATTTTTATAACAGGAGATATTTCCTTTAGGCCAATGCGGTATCATTTTGTTGAGGTTATCGGGGCTTTGGGCACCCTTTTTTAATTTTAGGAGTTTTCTGTGAGCCAGGTCCTGGGAGTTGTGATCGAACACGACCACGAAGGAATCAAACCCGTTTCTTTGGAAGTGATTAGTGCCGCCCGGAAACTAGCTGATCAGATTTCAGGCAAGGTCATTGCTTTTTATCTGGGCCATGATAAGGATGAGGGAGCAGACATTTTCATTAAAAATGGAGCGGATGAAGTCCGTTTTCTTATACATCCCAACTTGAACACTTATATTCATGAGAATTATGGTTTTGCATTAACGCGGGAACTTGAAAAATCTCCAGTGGATTATTTGTTTTTGCCGGCGACTAATAACGGTAAGGAATTATCCGCCGTTCTTTCTGCCCAATTAGGGGTAGGGGTAGCTACGGATTGTATTTCCCTTTCTGTATGGAAGGAAGGCGGTGTCGAGGCTGTGCGGCCGGTATCTGCGGGAAAGGCACTCTCCACAGTCCGGTTTAAAGGCAAAAAACCCTTTGTCCTTACTTTACGACCGAATGTTTTCCGGGAAACGGGTTTTCCAATTTCCAGGCCGGGAAAAGTTATTAGAGAAGATATCCAGTTGCCGGAATTTTCACGACAGGCGCAACAGTTGGTAAAAAAGGTGGGTTCCCAATTGGATATTACCGAGGCCCGTATTGTGGTTTCGGGCGGATTGGGAATGCAGGGGCCAGAAAACTTTAAACTGTTGGAGGAATTAGCTGAAGTCCTTGGAGGGGCGGTTGGTGCCAGTCGACCTGTTGTGGATAATGGGTGGAGGGAATATTCCAATCAGGTCGGCCAGACCGGCAGGACCGTTTCCCCGGATCTT
>CATMOP010000175.1 GCA_950072225.1 uncultured Nitrospina sp. | reverse complement strand
AGGGGAAATTCAAACTGAAGAAATGTCCAGCCTTTTGAACGCGCTAGAAGATGAGAACGCGGAAGTTGTCGAATCCTCACAGGAGGTCGATGAAGTCAACGCCATTAGCGAAACAGACAGCACCATTGTCCGCTTGGTAAATAAAATTTTGACAGATGCCTACGATCAAGGGGTTTCTGATATTCACCTTGAGCCGGGGACTGGTAAAAAACCGGTGAGAGTACGGTTCCGGAAGGACGGGGCTTGCCGTATTTATCAGGAAATTCCCTATTTATACAAACAGGCGATGATTTCCCGTATCAAAATTATGTCCAGGCTGGATATCGCAGAAAGGCGCTTGCCCCAGGATGGAAAAATTAAAATGAGGTACGGCAAAAAGGAAATTGAGTACAGAGTCGCAACCTGCCCGACTGTTGGGGGAAACGAAGATGCAGTTCTACGTATTTTGGCTGCGAGTAAACCCATCCCGTTGGAGAAGATGAATTTCTCGGAGAGGAACCTGGAACTCATCAAGGACAAAGCCTCCAAACCTTATGGATTGATTTTGGTTGTGGGCCCCACAGGTTCCGGTAAAACCACAACCCTGCACTCCTGCCTGGGTTACATCAATAAACCAGAACGAAAAATTTGGACGGCAGAGGACCCCGTGGAAATCACCCAAGACGGACTTCGGCAAGTTCAAATGTTAAACAAAATTGGCCTCGACTTTGCGCGTGCTATGAGATCTTTTCTACGCGGTGACCCGGATGTCATCATGGTCGGTGAAATGCGCGATTCGGAAACCTGCTCTATTGGTTTGGAAGCGTCACTAACAGGTCATCTGGTCTTCAGTACCCTGCATACCAACTCCGCTCCCGAAACCATTACCCGGCTTCTGGATATGGGGATGAACCCGCTTAACTTTGCCGATGCCCTGCTCCTCATTGTCGCTCAAAGGCTGGTTCGTACTCTTTGCAAGAAATGCAAGGAAGACTACCACCCCACCCAGGAAGAGTTTGATTCATTAGCCAAAGAATATGGGGATGGCTTTGAAAAACTGAACATTGAATATTCTGATGACTTAATGTTGAAAAAACCAGTGGGATGCGAAAACTGCAATGATACCGGTTATGCAGGACGGACCGGGATACATGAATGCCTTGAAGCTACCGACGAAGTTAAAAGAATGGTTATGAAACAAGCTCTAGTCGAGGATTTACGCAAACAAGCCCTTAAAGAAGGAATGACAACTCTCAAACAGGATGGAATCTATAAAATATTCAAAGGGGATTGCGACCTAAAACAAGTCCTGGCTGTCTGTATCGTCTAGAAATTTTCTAGCAGAGTGCCTCCACTGCTAGCGTAACGCTAACCTCGGCTAGTGGACGGGAATGGGATGTCCTTCACTCCATAGTTTTATCTTTTCTATAGCGTTTATTGCAATCTTCTGATTCCTCAGCTTTTTATCGCGAATCCGCATTTCCTGAACCCAAAAAAGACCAAAATTTATATTCATAGGTTGGAACCCTTTACTCCTCGATGTAGTTAAATAATTTATCAAAGCACCCAGGGCGGTATCGACGGGGGGTGCAACGTAGTGGCTTCCCGTTAATTTCGCCACCGCGCTCAAACTCGCTAAAAGTCCCATCGCAGACGATTCGACATATCCTTCTACACCGGTGATCTGGCCGGCAAAATAAGTTCCTGGACGACTCCTTAATTCCAATTCATTATTCAAAAGGCTTGGAGAGTTGATATAAGTATTTCGATGAATAGCCCCAAATCGGAAAAACTCGGCATTTTCCAAACCGGGAATCATCGAAAAAACCCTTTTCTGTTCTGGATAAGTGAGTTTGGTTTGGAAGCCTACCAGGTTATAGGCAGAACTTTCCCGATTTTCCCGACGCAATTGCACCACGGCATGGGCAATCCTGCCGGTTTTAGGAACGGGCAAACCTACCGGCTTTAACGGACCAAATGCCAAAGTACGATCTCCCCTCTCGGCCAGTACTTCAATGGGCATACACCCCTCAAAATAAATCGCCTTTTCAAAAGAGGCGAAGGAAACCTTTTCCGACGCCTTCAATTCCCGGACAAATTCATAATACTGATCCGCATTCATGGGACAATTCAGGTAATCCGCATCTCCCTTGTCATAACGCGAGGCAAAAAACGCTTTATCATAATCTATGGAGTCTGCATCAACTATGGGAGACAACGCATCATAGAAATAAAGATATTCCTGACCAATCAATTTTGAAATTTGTTCTGACAGCCGAGGTGAGGTCAAAGGACCGGTGGCAATAATAACCGGTCCTTCTTGAGGAATTTCTACAACCTCTTCCTGCTTGAAAGTTATATTGGGGTGATTGGATAACTTTGAGGTAATCTCTTGTGAAAATAAATCCCGGTCAACAGCTAACGCAGAACCGGCCGGAACGGAGTTTTTATCTCCAGAGGCAATAACGATGGAATTTAAACTGCGGAGTTCTTCTTTAAGGATAAACGGCGCGGAATGAGCCAGATTGTTTCCCAGGGAGTTACTGCAAACGAGTTCGGCGCAATTACCTGTTTTATGAACAGGTGTACGGGTCACCGGCCGCATTTCATACAAAACAACCTGCACTCCTCGTTCTGCCGCCTGCCAAGCTGCTTCAGACCCAGCAAGCCCTGCCCCGATAATTGTTAAAAAATCCTTCACAACCGATCAAGCCGCAACATTGGTTTTCTTGAAACCACAATTGGGACAGACCACAGAAGGATCTTCATTTTTTTTCCACTTCTCGACCAAAAACGGGTTTTTGCACTCCGGGCAGGCTTCCCCAACCGGCTTGTCCCAGGATGTAAATTTGCAATCGGGATATTTCGTGCAACCATAAAAAGTTCTTCCCTTTTTAGATCGACGCGGAGCAATCTCTCCCTCACAGGATTCTTCAGGACAGTCAATGCCAAGTCCAATCGCTTTAGTAAATTTGCATTCCGGATAGTTGGAGCAAGCAATAAATTTACCGAAACGCCCCCTTTTCATAATCAACGGCGACTCGCATTTATCACAATTCCCTTCAACTTCATCGGATTTGGCCCCGTCCTCTGAACTTCCTTTTTCTCCAAGATCCCGCGTGTTTTTACAATCTGGATAACCCGAACAGGCCATGAATTTGCCAAAACGCCCCCATTTAATGATCATGGGCTGGTCACATTTGTCACAGACCTCATCGGTTTCTTCCACTTGAGCTTTAAAGTCCTTCATTTTTTCTTCGGCCTTTTCCAAATCGGCTTTGAAGGGAGTATAAAAAGACCGCAGGGCTTCGACCCAATCGAGCTTTCCTTTTTCAATATCATCCAACTGATCTTCCATTTTTGCGGTAAATTCTGTGGTCATGATATCCGGGAAGTTTTCTACCAAAAGATCATTGATCAAAAACCCGAGTTCAGAAGGTTGCATGCGTCGATCCAGATTTTGAATATAGTCCCTGTCTTTAATCACACTGATGATCGCCGCATAAGTACTGGGCCGACCAACTCCCTTATCTTCCAGCTCCTTAACCAACATCGCCTCAGAAAAACGAGCGGGGGGCTGGGTAAAATGTTGCTCGGGAAGTATTCCTTGAACTTTTAATGTTTCTCCCTTTTCCAATTGGGGAAGCAGGCGGTCCTCTCCTTTGCCCTCCGATTTCGATCCATCGCTAGGCCCATCATCCTGGCTTTCAACATAGACTTTCATGAAACCCGCAAATTTTAAAACGGAGCCGTTACTGCGGAACAAATAGTTACCCGACTTAATATCAAACTGAGTGGTATCCAAAACCGCCGGGACCATCTGGCAGGAAACAAAACGCGACCAGATCAATTGGTAAAGCCGGAACAAATCCTTGTCCAGATACTCCTTGATTGTATTCGGCTCCAATTGTACATCGGTGGGCCGGATTGCCTCATGGGCCTCTTGAGCTGATTTTTTACTTTTATAGGTGTTTGGCTTGCTGGGAACAAACTCCTTGCCATATCTTTCAGGGATAAATTCCCGAACTTCTTCGAGGGCCTGGTCAGACAACCTTACCGAGTCAGTACGCATATACGTGATGAGGCCTACCGTTCCCTTTTTGCCCAGCGAAATTCCCTCATACAATCGTTGGGCAAACATCATGGTCTTTTTGGGAGAGAAATTAAGTTTTCGAGATGCTTCCTGCTGAAGAGTACTGGTAATGAATGGGGCGCTCGGATTTCTTTTTCTTTCTTTCTTGACAATATTTTCAAGGACGGGCTTGGCCCCTTCCAAGCCTTTAAGAATTTGGTCTGCCTCAGCTTTATTGGCAACCTCAGCTTTATTGCCATCAATTTTAAATAATTTGGCCTCAAATTGGGGTTTCTGACTGCCCTCCAGCTCCAATATGATCGACCAATACTCCCGGGGCTTGAAGTCTAGAATCTCACGTTCTCTTTCACAAACAATCCGCAAAGCAACAGATTGCACTCGTCCGGCACTCAACCCACGATGAACTTTTTTCCATAAGATGGGACTGATTTTATATCCCACCAGTCGATCCAGAATTCTACGTGCCTGTTGCGCATTCACACGGTTAGGATTAACCTCGGTAGGGTTATTAATAGCTTCCAGAACCGCTTTTTTTGTAATTTCGTTAAAAAGTACCCGGTAAATTTTACCCTTGGTAAACCGTGCCACTTCATTGCCGATATGGTAGGCAATCGCCTCCCCTTCCCGGTCAGGGTCAGGAGCAAGATAAATCTTGTCAACCTTCTTGGCGGCATTTTTCAGTTCCTGGAGAATCTTTCCTTTTCCCCGGATGGTGATGTACTCCGGAGCAAAGTTATTATCAACATCAACTCCAAGCTTTTTCTTGGGCAGATCTTTGAGATGACCCACCGAGGCCTTAATAATAAAATCCTTGCCAACTATTTTTTTAAGTGTGTTGACTTTAGTAGGAGACTCAACGATCAATAACGATTTTGCCATATTACCTCACTAGTTCTATTCATCACCGCAATTAGAAATATACATTTTCCCACTCAATTGTCGAACCAATCCTCGCGACTCCAGTTGCAACAGTGTAGCCGAAACTTGCGCGGGAGACAAATTG
>CATMOP010000174.1 GCA_950072225.1 uncultured Nitrospina sp. | reverse complement strand
CGGGGTTGCCTAAATGATACGGCCACCGAATTTTTGCAGATAGCAAAAGAAATTAAAAAATCAACACGGCTAGTCACGGCGAGTTTGTTAGGTGATTCAATGTCGGTCCGCCCCCCGTATGAGGCGAACGTTCGCCCGGCAAGTCTAAAATTGTGACCGGCATACATCCCGGACCAGAGTAAAAACAACCTGATAAAGGGTAATTGGATATGAAGGATATCGTTTGCATCGTCGGCGGGGGGCTTGCCGGACTTCTTTCTTCAATCCTTCTGGCCGACAAATTCGACCATGTCCTGTTGATAGAAAAAGGCGATCAGTGCGGCGATAATGAGAATGGCCTCAAATCCTTCCCGAACGATGATGGAGAAGGACTGGAAGAACATCCCGGTAAAACCAACCTCGCTCTTGAGCAATTCCAAACCTTTTGAAAGTTTCAGGTTGATTTCATTATTTAGCGATTGCACATGATCGAAAGGCGCGTTACGCTTTATTTCTCCCCGATAACGACTGAACACTGACTCCAGGCTTACACCCAGACTCCTATCTTTTGTAATGAGGTTGGACTCGATTTTTTCATAAGCCAGATAAGCGTCAAAAGCCACTTCTGCCGCATTGTCACCCTGACCGGATTTATAAATCTCCAGACTTTTATCAAGAAGTCCTCGAACCTCATCTACGACCATGGCGGCAAGTTTTCCTGCATTATCCGCTGATGATTCGATAGCAGCCAATTCCAGATTGACAGGCGGAAGTTGGATATTTACGTTGGAAAAGGTTCTGATGTAATAAGTTACATCCCAAATCTGCGTTTCCGAAAGTACTCCGGCCCAAGCCATCATCGCTGTATTGGCAATGCCGACGTTAATCACCTCAAAATTGTCATAAGCGGTGGTGTTTGCATCGCCTGTAAGTTTCGCATTAGATAAAACGGCAGGGGAGGGATCAAATTGACTGGCCATGGGGCCATCACCGTTACCTGTCAGGCCATGGCAAATCAAGCAATTGCTTTCAAATATTTTTTTGCCATTAACCAGCGATATCGGTGTGATCGGTGTTTTATTGATTTCAATATTAAAAGTTGCCAGCAATTCAGAATTGATGCTATTTACTTCTGCCCATACCTTTTGTGAATCTGCTTTATCTTTAACCAGGCCCATTATGTTGATGAGCTGATTTTTAAGTTTTTCAACTTTTTGGGAGTCTGGAATTTCAGCAGATAACCTGGCAAATCTTTCGATAGCTTGTTGCAAAAATACCAGGCTTTCTTCATATTCCGGGGCAACAACAATTTTGCCATTCACCACACCTTCTTCAAATTCCTTGGCGGCGATATTTAGCATCATGACTATTTTTTTAACTCTGTCGATGGATGCCTGGTTTACGGCTTCGGCAAGGTTTGGGGCCCAAAAGGAATGACTTGAAAATAAAAGAGCTATAATTACAAATTTTAAAAAAACAGATTTTCGGGGCATAGTTAGCTTTGTAGGTAGCATGTTGGCTGTTGAAGTTGTTGATTTTATATTGCAGTTGGTGTTCGGTTCCCCAAACCCTCTTAAATTAATAATGAGAATTGTTATCAATAATAAGGTAAGCCCTTTAAATTGTCAAGGTTGCTGGGAATTTAGTGATCCCTATAAAATAACAATTAAAAAAGGGCCAAAATTATAAATATAAAAGGGTGCAAATATTGATAGAACCACAAAAACCGGTAAGTGGAAATACTGAAAGGAAACATACTTAATTTTGTAGAATACTAGGAGTTAGCCTCGAAATCTTTGAGTTTTTGTTCCCATTTTGAGATAAGTTCGCGGAAACAGGTTACATGTTTTTTTTCTTCCAACATCAAATCATAATACATACGCCGCATCCCTTTTTTGACATCCGAATCTTCAGGGGTTTTATTAACAAGGGTCTGGTAATAACTGACCGAATTTTCTTCACTTACAATACCTTTGCGTAAAACATCCAGTCGGCCCTGTACCGTTCCAAGGTTCTCTTTATTGGATTCCATATATACCTCAGGATTTGATAATATTAACGAGCAGGAAGCATCCAAACCAATATCTAAATTATACCAGAGTTAGTAAACGGAGTTTGTCATGGGTAAAATTTTAACGGTTTTTTTATTAATGGTCCTTGTATTTTCTGGTTGTTCGTTGCATTCCGGCTCCACTTATGAACGAAGTGAAATGGGTTCACCGGAATATTTTAAAAAGGGTGTGATTTTATCGGTAAGAGAAGTTGAAATAAAGGGAACAGGATCTGGTGTTGGGGCCGCAGCGGGGGCAACAGCAGGTGGGCTTGCCGGTTCCACATTGGGTGGCAACACAGCGACCCGTGCTCTAGGAGCTTTGGGCGGCGCTGTTGTGGGTGGGTTGGTGGGCCATGCCACCGAAAATTTAATAACCGGTGGTACGGCATCCGAGTTCATCATCCAGCCGGACAAGGGAGAACCCTATGCCATAGTACAAGTAAATGACCAGGAACTAAAAGCCGGAGAAAGGGTGCTGATCATGGACTCAGGTAAAGTGCGAGTTGTCCGTGACCAAATCCAACAATAAAAGGTTTATTTCAATTTTTGTTGAGCCATAAACTATAATGAACAAAGGTTTGGAAAAAGATTATTTTTCCCTGGTTCGCCGGTTGGAGGAGAGTAGTCGGTTGGGCGGAATCATGGGTATCCTGCATTGGGATCAGGAGGTCATCATGCCTGTGGGCGCATCAGAATCTCGTGCCCAACAGATCGGAAGCCTGGCTGGGGTCCTGCATGAAAAAACCACGCATCCTGAAATGGGGAAGTTGTTGGATACACTCTCCAAGGCGGATGTAAATGGATTCACCGCTTTTGAATGGTGCAATATCCGCGAAGCCCACCGAGAATTCCAAATGGCTATACGGGTTCCCAAGACGCTTGTCACTGAGTTGGCGGAATTATCTTCTCGAGCACACCAAATCTGGGTGAAAGCCCGTTCTGAAAACAAGTTTTCCGATTTCGCCCCGGTTCTAAAACAATTGGTGGATTTAAAAATAAAGTGGGCCGGTTATGTTTTTCCTGATATGCAGGCCTATGACGCTAATATTGATATTTATGAAAGAGGGTCCACCCAGAAGGACATCACTCCGATATTTGACAAACTAAAAGCTGAACTGATCCCATTGATAAAGGCTATTCAAGAGTCGGATTACCAGCCAGACACCAATTTTTTATCGGGCCAGTTCTCCATTGAAAAACAAGAAGCGTTAGGACGCAAAATTAGTGAAGAAATGGGTTTCCTGTTTGACCAGGGGCGTATGGATGTATCGGTACATCCTTTTTGTGGCGGCAGTCATCCTACAGATGTCCGCATTACCACTCGATATCGAACGGACAATTTTGTCGAATCGTTATACGCGGTGATTCATGAGACCGGCCATGGGCTTTATGAGCAGGGGCGCATGCAAAATGGGCGGGACCTGCCGGTATCTGAAGCCCTCACCATGGCTATCCATGAATCGCAATCACTGTTCTGGGAACGAATGATTGCACAGGGAAAGCTGTTTTGTGCACGCTACTTGCCGTTGGTTGCTGAAACATTCCCAAATAATTTTAAGGGTGTGAATCCTGAACAGTTTTATGAGGCGGTCAATGTCAGCGGTCCCTCGTTAATCAGGGTGGAAGCCGATGAGGTAACCTATCCTATGCATATTATCCTACGCTATGAACTGGAAAAAGGTCTGTTTGATGGATCGATTCATGTTGAGCATTTACCTGAGATGTGGAATGCTAAAATGAAAGAATATTTGGGTGTGGAGCCGCCAACAGATACGCTTGGCGTTTTACAGGATACACATTGGAGCGGAGGAGCCTTTGGCTATTTCCCTTCTTATACATTGGGGGCGATTTATGCCAGCCAGTTTTATCAGGTATTAATCCGAGCCCAGCCTGATTTAGAAAAACAGATCGAAATGGGAAACCTGGCACCTATCCGTGAATGGCTGGGCAGCCAGATTCATCAACAGGGCAGGTTGTTATCGGTTCCTGCTCTGGTCAAACAGGTGACCGGGGAAAGTTTGAACCCGGACAACTTTCTGGATTATTTAAAAAATAAATACCGTCAAATTTACCGACTTAACTAGAAGGTAGCTAATGAATTCAATTGAAAGCAGGAAGTCTTATCCCAATATGAAACGCAATTATCAATATTGTGATTCCTGTGGAACCCTGCTACCTGCTCCAGGTTTTTTTTGCGTCAAATGTGATCCCCCAGAGCCTCCAGAACCTGATCCGGAAAAGGGCCTGGATTTTTCTCAGGCTTACCTACGCATTGCCTTAATAACACTGGTTTTTATAGTCGTAGCTGTATTCAAGCTGGATATCAATCCACTAAACTTGTTTCAGGATTTGGGCACCGATGAAGTTACTCTTCAAGTTGCAGAGGACGAAGATTATGAAATATTTTTTAAGGTCAACGTAAGTTCTGCCAATTTACGTGACAAACCCAATACAAAGACAAGCACTATTTTATTTGTACTGAGTCAAGGTACTCAGGTTGAAATCCTGGAAAAAAAAGGGAAGTGGTCAAAAATCCGCTCAAAACCAAGACCAAAAGAACCAACCCGGACCGGGTGGCTGGCCAGCAAGCTTATCGATTCTGAAATTAAATAATGTTGCCTTCCAATTGTTTATTAGCTTCAATAATCGCTGTTTTGAATTCTTCATAGGTCCGGGTTACAGGAAATTGGGGAAACTTTTTTACAACATTTTCGGGAGCCCGGAATAAAATACCAACGTCTGCTTCTTTAAGCATTCCTGTATCGTTATAGGAATCTCCGGCGGCGATCACTTTCAGGTTGAGTCCTTTCAATGCAGACACCGCTTTGGTTTTTGCATCGGAAATTCTCAATCGGTAATTGGCGATTCGCCCGGCCTCGTCGACAACCAAGTCATGGCAAAACAGGGTGGGATGGCCAAGCTGCTCCATCAAGGGCCCGGCAAACTGGCTAAAGGTATCAGATAGAATGATGACCTGAAATTCACTTTCCAGCCAGGACAAGAATTCCTTCGCACCGGGAAGAGGGGCAATACCCCCGATGACTTCTTGAATATCTGCGAGTTTAAGGTTGTTTTCA
>CATMOP010000173.1 GCA_950072225.1 uncultured Nitrospina sp. | reverse complement strand
AGAGCCGGAAAAATCTTCCGATAATATTTTTTCAGAAAACAACTTCATCGGATAACGATTGATATGGGGAAGCACTTCTGCGCTCAATAACGAAAACGCCATAACCAGTAAAAAAGAAATGGCAAATATCTGATTTCCGTGTTGCCGCTTTTTATTAAACCCAAATAGGGCTATGCCCCCTGCGAAAAATATTACAGGCAAGACAAACATTTGCGCAGGGATAGGATAACTCAAGCCAAGAATATACAGCGCCACACCCGAAAATATCGCAGTCACTAAAAGAACAATACCCGTTAAAACTGCCGGGACTTTATAACCGGGCCAATCCAATCCACCTTTCAGCTTCTCCATGTCTGCAAAAAATTTTGCAGTCAGAATGGCTACCGCAGAGGAACCCGGTAGCATATAACGACTATGCTCTGTCCGCACAAGGGTGAATAGAACCAAACATACTAGAACCCAGATATAACAAAACAGAACCGATTCATTTTCCTTGGCAAATAGCAACCTGAAACGGATCTTCACATTCTTGGGAATCTGCTTGAAACTTTCTGACAATCCTGGAGCCGGGGAAAGAGAATACCTGTAAATACCAAACTGGTGGAGGACCGCCACAAGAAAAAATAATATCCAGGGCAGGTGATAACGAAACAGCACCCCAAAGTAATAAAGGCTGAATGGGGTGTCATGAACAAGCCTCCCTTCGATCTCTGCTCCAATGATGTGGTTCTTAAATTCATCCCCATGCAGAAAATACATAGCTAGAAACCATGGAAGATTCACCAGCAATACAACCATGAGTCCCCGTCCTATGCGTAATTGAGATAAAGCTCCCCGCTTTTTCGTTACAACAAGAAATATAATTGCAATCATAACGGGGATGATGATTGCAGGAGGCCCCTTGGTCATAAATCCCAAAGCCATTGCCAAATAAAATAAATAGATATCAAAATTTCCCTTAAAACCACTCTGATACGAACGTACAAAATAATATAGCGCCAGAAGAATAAAAAAACTCATAACGATGTCCGTTGTGGCCCATCGCGAAATCTGGAAATGCAGGAAAGTGGCTGGCAAAATTAAGGTACTATATAAAGCAATTCGCCCTTCAAACAACCGACTGGAGACAAGATAAAGCAGTCCGATAGTAAGGCTTCCGAAAAAAGCGGAAGTTAGCCGCGCCGAAACCAAATTTACGCCAAAAATTTTGTAAGAAGCGGAGACCAACCAGTAGTAAAGGATGGGTTTGGCAAATCGTTTTTTATCATGGTAAATGGGTGTCAGGTAATCCCCCGACTGGACCATGTTACGAGAAGATTCGACATAAAAGTTTTCATCACTATGATAGGGTGGGACCCCACCAAGCTTATAGGTCAAGGCAGCAAAACAAAAAATCAACCAGAAGAATACGAGTTGTTTTTCAGTTGCCCTGCTAAAGAGATCTTGAAGAAAGGTCAACATATATTAGAGCGGAGTGAACGAAACAAGATTTCCGAAAAAGCCATTAAGGAATGGGGTCAGCCTGAGTATCCTATTGGGTTTCAAACCATTGCTGCTTTTTACCTCGGGAGATCCCCTTGCACCAATTAAAACCCACAAAGGTATCTTTCTAAAATATAACAATAATTAAATAGAAGAAATAAAGCAACCATGATAATCTTCGAGGGTAGTCCTATTATTCCTTCTCTCTTAAAAGATCAAACCTATTTATGGAGCTCTGAGTTACCTTGTTAAGTTTTCCCCGAGAAAAATTACCCAAGAATCCAAAATTTCTTATTATCAAACTGCGCTCCATTGGAGATGTGGTTTACAACACCGCAGTTTATGCCCCATTAAAAAGAAGTTTCCCTGATAGCCATTTAACCGTGCTGGTAGAGCATTTTTCACTGGATATTGTTCGCCATCATCCGGATATTGACCAGGTTTTATGTTTTGAAAAAAAGTCCTGGTTGTATCAACTCGGTTTTTATTACCGGCTCTTTGCAAACAGATATGATGTCGTGATTGACATGCATGAAGGAACACGGGGAGCGGTCATGTGCTTTGTCACCCAAGCTCCCTACCGCGTTGGCCACAAATTTGCCAAACGATCTTTTTTATATAACGTTAAACTAGAGTTTGGCGACCTCAACCCCAAACATCCCATTGATTATCAAGTCGCCCTGATAAAAAAAATGGACGTTGAGTTTGAAGAAATTGCTCCCTCCATCCATATTTCAGAACCGGCACAAATTAAAGCTGAGCAATTATTGCAGGCTGAGGGAATTGGCTACCGGGAGCCGTTCTGCATATTGCATCCTGGAGCAAAGATTTATGACCGCTGGGAAGCTGAAAAATTCGCAGAGCTCGCCGATATGATTTATTCCCAGCACAATATGAAAACTTTATTGACCTGTGGACCGGGCCAGAAACACCTCATCGATGAAATCATTCCAAAAATAAAGAAAGCACCCTTTGCTTTCCTCAGCACGGGCCTGCAGGAGTTGGGGGCCATAACCCAGAAAGCTCGATTTGTGGTGTGCCATGATGGAGGTTATATGCATTTTGCGTCTGCTCTTGGAACCCCGGTGGTAGGCATGTTTGGATGGACAGACCCTGGGATTTGGCCTCCCCTTGGCAAAAACACAACCATCGTTTCAAAAGAAATAGAATGTCGACCTTGCAACCTGCAAACACGAAAAGAAGTATGTTGGAATGGTAAACCTGAGTGTAAAAGCCTCATCACCGTGGAAGACATTATTTCTGCCATCGCCGAAGTATATCCCGTAAATACTACGAACTAGAATTTCCTGCCAACACTTTTTCTACCTGCTCCCAAACCTTATCCACCGTTATGCTTCTGAAATGGAATTCTCCCGGATCCGATTCCTCAACATAATCTCTTTCTTCGAGGTCAATTTTTATGATTCGGCATAAATGATCTGGAATTTCATACGGACCTGTGCCCTTAGGCGAAATGGTTCCGAAAAGGGCCACAACCGGAGTCTTCATTGCAAACCCTATATGCATGGGGCCGGTGTCGGAAGTTACCATAAGTCCGGCCTTCGAGATAATGTTGGCATTCACCAGAATGGGCTGGCTACAGACTTCCATCACCCGAGAGGTATTGAGTTGGTTCAAAATAACGCGGCCTCGTTCTTTTTCATCCGGCCCCCCCCCTAAAACAATATTCCAGGAGGTTGTCTTGAGGATTCGATTGGCAAGCTCAATGAAACAATCTACCATCCACCGCCTACTTTCAACCGCCGCACCCAAATTCAGGTAAACATATTGGCTGAAACCGTGGGCTTTTAATATTTGTTGCGACTTATCCAGAGTGGCCTGATTAAAAAAAATTTCCATCTGTCCTCCGTCCTGTTTCACACCAAATCTTTTCAGCAGGGCCAGCATTCTCTGTATTCCATGAACGGGGCCATCAATTTTCACGCGATGCGATTCAGGTATCCAATCAAAATTCTGGTGAAACCAGATTGGCAATGATCGAAGCCAGGGCAGCATTCGTTTAAAATTGCGGTTAGCGTGAAAAATAAAAATAGCGTCATAATGCCGTCCTAATAATTGAACTCCTAAGAAAGGCTGGAGGTACCATTGGCTACGGTATTCAAAAATTTGGTTCAGGTGAGGGTTGAATTCGAATAAAGGCTTCCAGGGACGATTCACTATCAAGTCAATCGCCACTTCCGGAAGAGCCTTCTTCAAGGCCCGGATACCCGGGGTTCCCCAAAGGCAGTCACCCATTCCAGTAGAGCTAATTATGAGAACTTTTTCCATTTTTAATGCGGTAGTTTTTTCCTGACTCTAAATTTTTGTTTGGAATTGGCCGAAATACGGGTTTATGCGACTTCACTAGTTTTCGAAGCGATGATGAACAGATTGAACCCATATCCTGCTAGATCAAACAGGGGGCCGAAATAGGTCAACGGACTGACGGTGTTTTTAAGATCACGTTTGACGGAGAACCATAATTTTCCGAGTTTGTCTTCCGGCTTGTTACCTTCCCGGAATGGTTGGGTGCCGCTACGATTGAAAAGGCCTTTTTTGGCCTTGTTGGTTTTTATATAGTCGATTTTAAAACCGGTTTTTTGTAAAAGTTGCTCTAGCGAATTTCTCGAAAAAAAATAGATATGTTGTTTTATCCCGTAACCCAACCATTGTTCTTTAACAAAAATCGAATTTTTAACATTTGGGGTCCAGATTACCAGAAGCCCTCCAGGTTTTGTGGCTCGATTGATTTTTTCGAGGCAAGCCAAAGGATGCCTGAGATGTTCAATCAGGTCCCACATTGTCACAACATCGAAAGTTTCAGGTTGAAAGGGCAGAGAGTTATCCAATGATCCCTGGTGTACTTGATGAAGACCGAGGTTTTCCTGGGCATATTTAACATATTCGGGTAGCATTTCGAGCCCATGCCCTTTCCAGCCTCTATCCAAGGCATTTTTCACAAAAAAACCGGCCCCACACCCTAGGTCCAGAAGATTTCCTTTGTCAGGTTTGAAAGTTTCGATAAGCTTTAAACGGGAGTGATAAAGCTTTGAAAAAGACTCCTCCCTTTTTTGGCGCTCAAAAATATATTGTGAAAAATACCCTTGGCTCGGATCCTCACCGACCATCTCAGACAGATAAAAATTTTGCATGGTAGCGGGATCGGGTAGAGGATTGACAAATTCCAGGTGGCAATGTTCGCAACGGACAATGAGAGAGTTATCCTCCCGGCAAAGGATAGGGTGGAATTGGGTATTACCACAGCATTCGCAGGGCACACGTTGCGAAAGTGTGGATTGAAAAACATTGTCTTTAGAATTCATCTTTTGGATATCGCAGATTGAGGCACTGGAAAATCGAGGGAGCTATTCTGCAATATCCTGGATCACTCTGACCAAAAAGCCAAGGCCCTCCTTTTTCTGTTTCCAGAAAAGCACCACTCCAGGATATCGGATGACAGAGTAGATTATTTAGTGTTGCTTTGCAACCTTGCAGAGTGCTGGAGAATGGTTACAATCAACTATGACTTTTTGTGTAAATAGTTTTGCGGTGGTAGGGTGGGGTCCCAGGCAGGAGCTTGATTTCAGGAACTTAGTGGTAATATGGTAGGCTTAGGCTTTTGCGGCTACAAAACCTCATTTTCTCTTACGATTCGAGCCAAAAGGGGAAA
>CATMOP010000172.1 GCA_950072225.1 uncultured Nitrospina sp. | reverse complement strand
CGCCGCCACCTCAAGTCATTCCACTTCCTTCAGCGACAGTTTTCATCGTGAAACCTTTGAAGCGGTTTCTTCGCCGAGAAACCTGGTTACCGCTCCCTGGGGAAAAATCTCTTTAGTGGCCAGCCCCAGTCCCATCAGTTGCCCTGACGACTCCACCCAAATTACGGCGAGCGTGGTGGACTCGGAAGGGGAAGGAGTCTCCGCAGGCATATCTGTTATCTTCAACGCCAGTGATGGCGAGCTTGACCCGCCCACGAATTCGACGCTTAGTTCCGGAGACACAACCACTACCTTAACTTACGATTGGTCTTCCCCAAGTGTCACGGTAACCGTTTCCGCCAGCGCTCTTATTGATGTGGATGGGGAAGATTACCCGGTGTTCAACGCCATCCCGGTTTCTTTTGAATCGGGGACCGGTATTTTTACCGATAACTTTGATGATGGAGATAGCGATGGCTGGACCGAAGAAGGCGCTACACGATGGAAAGTTGAATCCGGAGAATATAGAACTGCCTCCAATGCCGTTGTTGGTTTTTCCTCAAATGGGTGCGACGCATGGCAGGACTACGAAGCCCAGGTAGAAATAAAGCGCGACGGTTCATTAGGTGCGGGTGATTTTGTAGGCCTTGTTTTAAGATATCAAAGCTCTACGCAATTTTATTTGGCACAACTATACTGCTCGAGTAACTGTGGAGGAAGCCCAGGAGATGATGTGTATTCTATGGAAATCTCAAATTTTGATGGAAGCGCAACGGGCCTGGTCAGTTCAACGTTCACCTTTGACGATAAAGAATACTATACCCTGAAGGTCAGCGTCGTCGGGGATGACCTCAGCGCAAAAATCTGGCAAACAAGTGAAGCGGAACCTGCAGATTGGGCCATTACCGTGGTCGACACGTCCTATACCCAGGGGAAAATAGGAATAACCACAACAACCGACACCACCTCATTCGATAATGTTGCGGTCACGCCCTCCTGACCGGCCGCGCCGGCACAATCACGTTAAAAAAAAACTCATCACCAGGAGAAGGGGATGGGGTTTACATTTGTTGGCCTCCCTGAAACCTTTTGGAACCCTCAAGTCAGAAAAGATGTAATCCGCCTTCCACTCCTGACAAAACGCAACCTGACGGAATAAACACTGAGCCGCTTCCCTTGCCCGAGTAACCTTTAAAGACAAGATCAAAACATCCCATAATTTTCAATGCGTTATGATAAAATATTCGAATGATTAATCAGCGCCTGGCTTCCAATTTCAACTGGCTGTTTTTCCTGATATGTCTGGGAATATCTATTCTCGGCGTGGTGATCATATACAGCGCCAATCATGGTCGGCCGGAAGCTTTTTTTCGCGGCCTTTATATCAAACAAATTTACTGGATCGGCTACGGGCTGGTTGCCATGCTCATCGCCCTGGCCTTGGATTACCGCTGGTTCAGCCGCTATGCCTACCTCATTTATTTTTTTACCCTGCTGGCTCTCGCTTATGTGCTGGTCTCTGGAGTGGTCGTATCGGGTTCCCGGCGCTGGATTCATATAGGCTCCATCAGTATCCAGGTTTCCGAGTTTGCCAAGGTGTCGTTGATCATTGTTTTGGCCAAATACTTCGAGTCAGGAAAGATGATGTCAGGGCAATATACGTTAAAGGATCTTCTCATCCCTGCCTTGATGACTGGCGTTCTGGGAGGGCTCATCGTTATCCAGCCCGACCTCGGCACTACCATGATGATTTTTTTCATTTTTCTGGTTTTCATTGTTGCCATTGAAATGCGAACTACGACTTTGATAAAACTTTTCAGCAGTGGCCTCCTGCTGGCTCCGGCAATCTGGTTTTATCTGAAGGACTATCAGAAATCCCGGCTCTTGACTTTGTTCAATCCTGAATTGGATCCGCTTGGAGCGGGCTATCATTCTATTCAATCCAAAATCGCCATCGGGTCAGGTGGGTTCTGGGGAAAAGGCCTCCTTGCGGGAACCCAAAGCCGACTTAACTTCCTGCCAGAAAAACATACGGACTTTATTTTTTCAGTTTTCGCCGAAGAAACCGGTTTTTTTGGCGTGGCCGTTCTTCTATCCTTATTTCTTTTTGTCATCCTGAAAGGATTAAATATCGCTTTTCGCGCCGTGGACCGGTTTGGCTTTTTTCTTTCTCTAGGGCTCATCAGTTCCATCGCGTTTTACATCATTTTCAATGTCGGTATGACCATCGGCCTGTTTCCCATCACAGGCATTCCCCTTCCCCTCCTGAGTTATGGCGGCTCTTCTCTCATTACCAATTTTTTCGCGATAGGACTCCTCCTCAACATTGAAATGCGTAGGGCAATTCATTAAGGCCCTCTCGGCGTGGGCCAGTGTGCGTGATATTTTTCCTTAGCCTTCATGCCCTGAAAGGGTACCATTGCTTTTTTTGGCGAGCAAAGAGTTGTCTCGGTTTAACCAGCCCTTGCTATCTGCCTCCGGTGGCTCACCGGCTCTCTCGCTAGAGAGCCGGCTTTGTTTTTCTCAAGGCTTGATCCTCACACCATGGTATAATTTTCCAATTACCCTATTTAAAACAGGATATCCATGTCTTCTGAATTACTGATAAATTCCAACCAGCGAGAAATCCGTGTTGCGCTGATGGAAAACCATCAGGTCGCGGAATTGTTTATTGAACACAAAGCCAACAAGGGCATTGTGGGAAATATTTACCGGGGCAAGGTCACTAAAATTCTTCCTGGGATGCAAGTTGCCTTTGTCGATATTGGAATGGAGAAAGCCGGCTTCCTTTATGTCGGAGATATCGATGTCATCGATATGCTCGGACTCGAAGACGAGATGGACTCTCCACCACTGCATGAAGAAAAAGAGGAACCCCTTGTTGGAAAACTTGGCAGGCCTAATCATGAAATCCGTATTCAGGATATTTTGCAGGAAGGCCAGGAGATTCTGGTACAGGTTGCCAAGAATCCACTGGGAACTAAAGGAGCACGCATCACCAATTACATTTCCCTGCCCGGACGTTACCTGGTCTATATGCCCACGGTCAACCATGTCAGCGTTTCCCGACGTATTGAGGATGAAAACGAAAAAGAACGGTTGAAAAACCTGATAAGCGAAATCGGTAACCCCGGCGAAGGTTATATTGTCCGAACCGCCGGGCAAGGCGCCGTACGTGCGGATTTTGAGTCGGACCTCAATTTTCTCCACCGCCTTTGGGGAAACCTGAAAAAACAATCTGAAAACCTGAGCGCCCCGCATCTCGTTTATGAGGACCTGAACCTGATCTTCCGGTCTATCCGGGATCTTTTCACCAATGAAACCGAACGGCTGGTGATCGACTCGAAGTCGGACTTCATCAAATGCGTGGAGTTCTGTTCCACTTATCTACCCCATTTGTCGGAGAAAATTGAGCAGTATAAGGACCCGATGCCCATTTTCGATCACTATGGGATTGAGATGGATATCAGCCGAGCTTTGGGCCGGACCATCTGGCTTAAATCCGGTGGCTATATCACCATTGATCAGACTGAAGCCCTGGTCGCCATTGATGTCAATACCGGGAAATATGTCGGCCACAATGATCCGGAAGATACCATCCTGAAAACCAACCTGGAGGCAGTTAAAGAATTCGTATATCAGGTTCGCCTCAGGAACATCGGCGGTATCATCATCGTGGATTTCATCGACATGGCCAAAGAAGAAAGTAAAGAAATGGTATCCAACGCGCTCAAGCAGGCACTTAAAGCAGACCGCTCACGAACCCGCATCCTAAAAATTTCCGAATTGGGCCTGGTGGAAATGACCCGCAAACGCGTGCGCGAAAGCCTGGTTCAAACCCTTTGTGACCCCTGTGATTACTGCGATGGGAAAGGATATATCAAAGGCACTTCAACCCTCTGTTACGAAATCATACGGGAAATCCAACGCCGGGGAACCGACAACATCACTAAAAAGAAAATTGACATCGAAGTGCATCCAACAGTTTATAACATGCTGTTCGAGGAAGAGAGCAGCTTTCTCGAAGAAATGGAAAAGCAGAACAATATCGAAATTACATTTCAAGTTGACTCGAAATTGCATCGGGAAAAATACAAAATTATGACTTCATAATGAGGACGCGTAAAATGAGGATAACCTTTACCCCAATTCGTGCATTGAAGATTATTCTTCTGTCATGTTTTCTATTCACTTTCGGTTGCGGCACTGCTGGAAAAAACTTCGACGAGTCTCTTTATAAAAATATTGTTATAGGAACGACGACCAAAAAGGAGATTCATGCCATGTTTGGATCTCCTTTTAAAAATGGGGTCCAGAACGGTTACCCGGTTTGGACCTATGAGTACAATTTTTATAACTCCCTGGGCAGCGATATCACCAAAGATATGGTCATCGTTTTTGACCATCGCGGTGTGGTGAAGTCCCATCAGATGATGACCAACCAGCCTGGAACAGTTGATACCAGGTAATAAACAGATTTTATGGAATCGTCTATTTGGGGCTTCTTTTTGCCCCGTTTCCCTCCGCTTCTCATTCCCCTATGATTTTCAGTAAATAAACCTCGGTAAAGACAACCAAATGTTAGGCTTCAGTAAAATCCAATGGAACACCCTGCACCTGACCTGGGTTGCATTCTTTCTGACCTTTGTGGCCTGGTTCAACATGGCGCCGTTCAATACAACGATCATGCACGCCCTGGGCCTGTCTTCCGGCGAGATCAATGTGTTGATGATTTGTAATGTGGCTTTAACCATTCCGGCGCGGATTATTATCGGATTTTGGGTGGACCGATACGGCCCGCAAAAAGTTTTCAGCTTCCTATTGGTCTTTTCTGCATTAGTGTGTTTTGGATTCGCCCTGTCACAGAGCTTCAATGCGCTGCTGGTCACCCGCCTGCTGATGGGGATTGTCGGAGGCGGATTCGTGGTGGGTATAAAAATGATCGCCGAGTGGTTCCCGCCGAAAAAAATGGGGACCGCCCAAGGTATTTATGCGGGTTGGGGCAACTTTGGTTCCGCCTTTGCGGCGTTTTCTCTTCCCTTGATTGCCGTTCTCTTTCCTGAAGAGTTCGGGTGGCGAGTAGCAGCAAGCCTTTCAGGACTTTCTTGCCTGATCTGGGCGGGAATTTATTACAGGTTTTGTCCCGATGCTCCGGGAAAAGGTCAGGATTTCCAGGTAGACCTGCATGG
>CATMOP010000171.1 GCA_950072225.1 uncultured Nitrospina sp. | reverse complement strand
GGAGGCGGTCCTTTGCCGGATCGGCCAATGAACCCAACTGGGTAACAACCTGACCATTCACACGAACCTTGCCCTGTTCGATCCATCTTTCCGCTTCCCGGCGGGAAGCAAGACCGGCATCCGCAATTATTTTTTGTAAACGAATCTTCATGGGAACGGCGAAATACTTCCGCTGGCAATGGGCAAAAACTTTCTACCTCTTCAGGGCATGATGGCAAGAACTCGTCAAGCCGAGACAACTCTTTGCTCGCCAATTAAAGCGATGGCACACTGGCCTCACGCCTAGTGGTCGTTTTCAATGACAGGCTTGGCCTCGTTGGGTGAAGAAGAGGATTCGGGAACTTCCGAGGTGGAGAATTCGATTTGCGTTTGAAGCGGAGGATCTTCCCCTTCCATCTCTTCCCGCAAATCTTCCAGAGTGGGCAAATCGCTCAAATCCTTAAGGCCAAAATACTCCAGGAATTTTTGCGTTGTCCGATACATGATGGGCCGACCCGGTACTTTTTTCCGGCCCGCAGGACCAATCACCTTTTTCTCTAAAAGGGTCTTGAGCACTCCGCTTGAGTCCACCCCCCGTATGTCATCCACCTCCTGGCGGGTGAGCGGTTGTTTGTAGGCAATGATCGACAAGGTATCCAGGCTGGGCTGAGATAACCGAGATGAGCGGTCGAGCTTCAAATACTTCCGGATCCAGTCGTTGTATTCATGCCGGGTGCAAAGCTGGTAGCCATCAGCCACCTCCATGATCTGCAAATTGCGCGAATTATATTCTTCTTTCAATTCATCAAGAATGGATTGCAGTTGATTTTTATCCGTTCCATCAAGGAAAATTTTGGAAAGCTCACTGGCATTGATCGGCTGGTCTGCCGCCAAAAGAACATTCTCAACAATCGATTTTAATTCTTCACGTTCCATTTTTATCTCCCGGCGTAGCCGCCGGTGGCCCCCCTCACGGGGGAGGAAATTAGCAAGCACCCATCGCCGAGACAACTCCCTGCTAGCCAAATAAAGCTACTGCCCATTGCCACCGGCCGCTGGCCGGTTAGAGGGCGGAGTCAAAATATTTGCTTAAAGCCAGGCCCTGGGAGTGGTAATTGGAATTCAAGGCCAGACCATACACCTTTTCAGGCCGTTCCACCACCTTTTCAAATTTCAGACGACAGAAGGTCTGTCCGTGTTCTACCATAAAAGGGACATCGTGAGGGCGCACTTCCATCACCGCCCGGGTACCCTGATTCATTTTTTCATCGGTTCCGTTCCAGCCAAACCCGGAGTCGAAAAAACCCGCGTAATGAGTGCGAAGTTCCCCGCTATTGGGTTCGTAAGCAACCATTTCCGCCAGCCAGTCGGGCCAGATGCAAACTCTTTCCCGCGACATCATTATATAAAAACTTTCCGGTTCCAGAATCAACCGATTCTTTTTAGGTCGGTAAATCGGCTCCCAGAACTCCTCCGCCCGGTAATGTCCTATTTTGGATAGATCAATAACTGTGGAGTTGGTCTTGGCCTTGTAAGCGATGATCGATTCCGGCTGGTCCCCCGAAATATCCAGACTGATATAAACCCCACTTTCTACCTTAATCTGGTCGAAGGGGATGGCAAATCCGTTCCGGTCAAAAAGAATCGGATAGTTTTTATATTTCAATTCCAGTCCCTGTTTACCCAGCGTGTGGGACGTGACGTGCGCGAGCCGCAACTGGTTCAGAGACAACCCCGCATGGACCTTCACAGGAAACGAACGGGGAATAATTTCCAGATACAACTTCCCCCGATAACCGCGCGGGATTTCATCAAACCTATGCCCCTTATCCACAATGACGCGGGTAAACATATCCAGCCTGCCGGTCGAACTTTTTGGGTTTGCCAGGCCATACAGGGAAGACGGCAGGGACAGTTCTTCCATCAGAGGAATCAGATAAATGGCGTTTTTTTCCAATATCCCACCACCCGTAATATCAAAATCGTAAAGACTGATCTCCTTGAGCTTCGTTTCCACCGGTTCATTTTCTGGAAGGAAACTGCATTGGATGCGGAAAGCCTTCGGTCCCAAGCGCAAATCCAGGCTCACTGGCTGAATCTGGGAGTCATGGATCGGTTCCCGGGATTGGATCATCCCCTGACGAAGCACTTGCTCAATCAACTGGCAAGGAAGATATCCTGACTTCCCCTTTAAATAAGCCATCAGATCCGATACCAATATTTTTTTTTCTACTGTGGAGTTCATTAAAATTCAAGGTTTCAGCAGGCACACCCGGTTGACAGGCAGTTTGAGGCTATGATTTAATCGTATTACTCAAAATAATTCAACTTGATTATTAAGGGCACCGTTGAATTATGATGGAAAGCCTGCATAATAAGGAATAAAAATCATTCCCCAGCGATCTTTAAGCAATTGGTCTTATTAACAACGACTTCACCCTAAGCAAGGTTCCGGAAAAAACTATGAGTTCAAAAGGTTCGAAAAGTTCAAAACACAAAAATATTGAGTCTCCCAGCAGTCCCCTGAAACGCTCTCTCGTGATGTTTTCCTGGGTGAGCGTGTTGGCCGTTGGGCTGTGGGCCTTGATGCACTATTCCACACCTGAAAGCAACCTCGAACCCTATAAAAAGTTCCAGGAAGCCAAAGTGGAAGGTGAAAATACGGAACGGAAAAAAGCGGAACCGGAAAAACCAGGATTCACTCTCCCCAGCACCCTGGGTACAGGAAACCTGATTAAAACTGCCATGACCTCTCCGACTCCACAATCGCAACTGCCCCGGGAGACACTGGAGCATATTCAGAAAGGGATGCTGTTGACCGAGGAAGGCAAGTTCAACGCCGGCGATATGGAATTTGAAAAAGCCTCCAAAATCAGCCCCCATTCAGCGGAATTATTTTCCATCTGGGGCGCCGCCCTGCGCATGGCTAAAAAGTTTGTAGGAGCAAACAAACGTTTTGCCCGGGCACACGAACTTTCACCCGATGATGACGAGATCACTTTTAACTGGGGCATGTCTGAGCTGGAAGCGGATCACCCTGAAGAAGCCACCCGGCTGTTTGAAAAAACCGTAGCAATTTCCCCAAAAAACTATATGGCCTACAACATGCTCGGGAAATCCTATGGTCGCCAGAAAATGTACGAAAAGGAAAAAACGGCCTACAAGAAAGCCTTGGCTATCAACCCAAATTTTGCCCAGGCACATTTCGATCTGGGCATTGTCTTGAGCATCCAAAAAAACTTTGATACCGCGGCCCCGCATTTCCTCAAAGCCATTGAGATGGACAAACAGTTTGAAAAACCCTTTGTCATCCAGATGCTGACTGCTTTGGGACTTTATGACCCGGCCGCCGAAAAACCGATCAAGCCAGACACCGCCAAAACCCAGGAACCGGTTCAGCAAGCCAAAGTGGAAACGCCTCCAGCGGCCAATAAAATCGCTTATGATAAAAAGTCCGAAGGCTCCGACCATAAAATGGAAGAAGGGTCCAAGAAGGTTAAAAACACCACCACGGTAAAAGGCAATATCCGGATCAATGGCCAAAAGCCCGGCCCCAACACGCTGGTATTTCTGGAAACTAAAAACAAGCTGAGGGTTTCCAGTCAAAAAAACAAGACCCTGACCATACGCCAGAACGGCTTGAAGTTTAGCCCCCAGCATTCGGTGATACAGGTGGGGTCCAGCGTTACGTTTTCCAATGAAGACCGTGAGGTGCACAATATTTTTTCCAAGTCGCTCAGCAACCAGTTCAACCTGGGGGCCATGGCATCGGGCTCTTTCAAAACCCTTGAGTTCACGCAGGCCGGCCCAGTGGTGCTCCGATGCAATATGCACAAAGACATGATCGGAACCCTCTTTGTCGTCCCTAATGGTTATTACACCAAGGTCGATGCCAATGGAGACTACCAGTTCGAAAATATCAAAAGCGATGACTACATCATGCAGGTCTGGGCTCCGATGCTGGCTCCTGAAGAGGTGAATGCCAACCTCAGGTCCGCCGACCTGAAAGGTGTTGACCAGACCTTCGATTTTGATATCAAGTCCGCTTCAGTTCCGGGAGAAATCCATGACATGGTCGACCCGACCGACTACACCGCCATTGTGGACAACATCGAAAGAGAAATGTTCCAGGCCATCGAGGACTGGAAAAACGGCAAAAAATTTATTCCCCGCAAGCGCATGTTGATGGTCATCACCAAACATTACGATGGGGAAGGCCTGAAAGGCGCCATCGCCAAAAGCTTCAGTTCCAAACGCAGTATCCTGCTGGAACAGAAACTAGATACGATCCGCAAAGAAATTTCCGGAATCGGCAAGCCCAAAGAAAAGATCACCGAAGAATCACTGCTCAGCCAGGCCAAATTTGCCGTCTCGCAACTGCGCCTGAACGTCAAAGAACTCGAAGCCCGCCTCCAGCCCACTCCTGTGGGGGAATAGCAGGAGCTCATTCTGCCGATAGAACGTCCAATCCCACCCCTTGACAGGGGGGGAATTGCACATAAACTCGTTAAGCCGAGATAACTCTTTGTCCGCATAAACAGCTATCGCTAGTTGCCTCCCTCGCTAGAGGGTGATATTTTATCTGCATGAGCCTACAGCTATTCAACACCCTGACCCGAAAAAAAGAGAAATTCACTCCTCTGAAAGAAAAACAGATCGGTATGTACGTATGCGGTGTCACTGTCTACGACTACTGCCATGTAGGGCACGCCCGTGCCGCCATTGTCTTTGACACCTTTTACCGTTATTTCCAATACCTGGGTTACGAAGTCCGTTTTGTGCGCAACTTCACCGATATCGACGACAAGATCATCAACCGTGCTAATGAAAAAGGCGTGGACTGGCAAGAGATCACCCACAAATATACCGTAGCGTTTTACGAAGACATGGGGAAACTGAACATCGCCTCGCCCACCGAAGAGCCAAAAGCCACCGACCACATCGCCGAAATGCTCGACATGATTCAGTCCCTGGTCGATCAGGACAAAGCTTATGAATCGGATGACGATGTTTTTTACTCGATCAAATCGTTCAAGGACTACGGTTGTCTTTCCAGAAAAAATATCGAGGACCTGCAATCGGGAGCCCGTGTTGAGGTCAACGAAAGCAAACGCGATCCGCTCGATTTTGTTTTATGGAAAAGGAGCAAGCCCGGCGAACCTTTTTGGGAAAGCCCCTGGGGTCCGGGCCG
>CATMOP010000170.1 GCA_950072225.1 uncultured Nitrospina sp. | reverse complement strand
TTTTTTCAGTTTGAATTTCCTCTTCGCCACCAGTTATTGCTTCATCCTCCTCTGTCATTGCCGAAAGCAGATATTCCCGAATATCGACCTTTAACCCCAGTTTTATTTTCAGCTTCTTTTTAGGGAAGATCATTTGTATATTCTGGATTCGTACTTTGTTGGCTGGATCGTCCGTCAAAATGATTACACTGGTTTCATCGTTTTGCAGGGGGACCCAATGGTTTTTTGCCAGATAAGTTTTGTTGAGCCCGGAAAAGTTGGATTGGGGAAGAACAATGGAATCGTTGAAACCCTGATAGGAAACGCTGTAATAAAGTTCAAGCGATTTGCCAAGGTCTTTTCGTTTCAGCTTTAAATTACTCAGAAGAACTGTTTCGACATCTATTCGGTTTTTGCGTGCTTTGGATATGGCTTCATTCAACTCATCCTGGGAAATGATTCCGCTTTCGACTAAATAGCCAAATTTCGTACGTTTTTCGCGGTTGAATTTTTGCTGGTTGAAAAAGGCCAGAGCAAGGGTCTGGGCCAAGTTTTTGGCGTTACTTTCATCGAAACTACTAAACCGGTCGCCATATTTTTTGTTTACCAATTGCAGGACACCCATCAGATTTTCACCCTGAAGTAAGGGGTAAACCAGAGTAGATTTAGTGCGGAGCCCGGTTTTTTTGTCCCAGGAGCTGTCGTGCTTGAGGTCTGGATGAAATTTTTTAAGCTCTTCCGCGTCGTAAGCATCGCAAATGTTCAACGCTTTTTTTGTTAGGGCCACGTACCCGGAAATACTTTTTTTAGAGATCGGTACCCTGATTTCATTTACCTTATTACCTGATTTGATTTTAGAGTAAATTTCATTTTTAATTTCATCAACCGCGTAAATCGTGATTAATCCGGAATCAAACAGTTGCAGGATTGGCTGTTGTAGCTCAAGGAGAATCTCATCGATGGTTCCAGCCGCATGGATTGCATGCGTGGTATCCGGTATTTTAGACTCGATGTCCTCAGCTTCCAACTTTGCCATGGCATGCCCTAGACTTGTTGATAAATCCTTGGCCTGGCGGACTACACCTTCGTCAAACCTTTCTCCAGATTTGTAATTCAAGCATTCCAGTACTCCCATTAATCTTTTGTTGTAAGGAAGGGCCACCACCAATGCTGATTTGGTTCTGAAATTAATTTTTTCATCCCAATTTTTATCCAGCTTTAAATCGGGATGAAATGTTTTCAATTCCTTTGCATTATAGGCATCAGTTATATTAAGCGTCTTACCCGTTGCAGCGACAAACCCTGCAAGGCTTCTAGTGGTTATGTCTATTCGAATCTCGTCAAGGCCTTCAACTTTGAAATTTCTTGTATAGATCTGCCTTTTATTCATGTCAACGGCATACACTGAAACTGCCTGACAGTTAAAAAGGTTTTTAAGTTCATCTGTAAGCGAAAACAGAACCTGTCCTATTACACTTTGGCCGGATAAAATTTTATTGATAAGTTGATGTATATGGGCATTGGGTCTTCTTCCCCGCTCATCATTGCTACTATGGCTTTTATCTTCAGAAATTTCCGGCCCATTTGATTCCGCGGTGAACTCCGTTGGGGGTGGATTTTTTGCAGGATGGCCTTTTGTTTTCAATTTGGAAAAAATGGACACGTTGCCACTTCCCATTAAAATTTTTTAAGAGGTGTGTTGGAATATCTTACTACCGAGGCAAAAAAAACTCAAGCTGAATCAGTAACGAAAATGTTCAAAATGCATTGAAAACATTACATTTATTTTTAAGGCGTGTCCGTCGAGGAGGGGCTAATGAAAAAATTAGGGGTCGGCCATTAAAGTTTAAGGGCCTGCGAGTTGCTTAAGAGAAAATTACCGAATAAATAGAGATTCCCTTAAAAATTACTGGAAAAACAAATTATACGTCCAGATCCTGAACGAACACTGCTCTTTCCTTTATGAATTTGAAGCGTGATTCCGCATTTTTGCCCATTAACTGGTTGACAGTTTTACTGGCCCGCTCGGCAGAATCCAGTGTGACACGAATCAGGGACCGGGATTTTTTACTCATAGTGGTTTCTTTTAGGTCCGAGGCGGGCATCTCTCCCAATCCTTTAAAACGGCCTATTTCGTGAGCGGTACCGTTTAATCCCTCGATGATTTCATCTTTTTCCTCATCGCTTAATGCGTAAAATATTTTTTTGCCGGCATCAATGCGATATAAAGGCGGCTGGGCGATGAAAAGATGTCCTTCTTCGATAATTTTCGGCAGGTATCGATAGAAAAAGGTAAGAAGCAGGGTGCAAATATGGGCTCCATCAACATCTGCGTCAGTCATGATGATAATTTTTCCGTATCGGAGTTTACTGTAATCGAATTTATCTCCAATGCCAGTTCCACAAGCAGAAATGAGATTTTGAATTTCAGTATTGGCCAGAATTTTGGCCATGGTTGCGGTTTCAACATTGAGTATTTTCCCGCGAATGGGAAGGATCGCCTGGGTTTTTCGATCCCGTGCTTGTTTGCTGGAACCCCCTGCGGAGTCTCCTTCGCAAATAAAGAGTTCCGCTTGGTCCTTATCTGTTGTGGCGCAGTCGGCAAGTTTTCCTGGTAGATTGAGTCGGTGCGAAATATTGGTTTTTCGTTGAACCGCTTCCTTTGCTTGGCGTGAAGCGATGCGGGCTTGGGCGGAAAGGATGATACGGTTGGCGAGGGTATTTCCCAAGGTCTGGTTTTCATTTAAATAATGTTCGAGGGTATGTTTGACCACCGCTTCTACTTGAGAGGTGATTTCCGAATTCAGTCGCCCCTTGGTTTGCCCTTGAAATTCAACATCTCCTTGAAGATAAATATTGATAATAGCAATCAGACCCTCCCGGACGTCATCGCCGGTAATTCCCGTTATGTCTTTAGGAAGCAGTTTACGCCTGTCGATATAAGCCCGAACTGCTTTGGTGATGCCGTTTCGAAATCCGGTTTCATGGGTGCCTCCGTCCACGGTCCGGATAGAATTGGCGAAGGAAAGAATCTGGGTATCGGTATTTGGGGTCCAGAGAAACGCGGCTTCCAACCGCAAAGATTTGTCTTCTTTTTCTACGTAAAAGGGCTTGTCCATCAAAGTAGTTTTCTGACCAACAATCTTTTTGATGTAGTCTTGAATCCCTCCCGGGTAGTGAAACATGTGTTTATTTTTATTTTCATTGACGATAATTTTGAGGCCTTTGTTGAGGAAGGCTTTAGATTCTGCTCGTTCCAAAATCAGCTTGGGATTGAATTCCCTTTTCGGGAAAATTTTGCCGTCAGGTTTGAAATAAACAGTGGTGCCATAAATCCGGGTGGGTTTTCCTTTTTTAAGTTTTGCAGTGGGCTTGCCTCTTGAATAAGTCTGGGTCCATTCAAATCCCTCTCGACGAGAGGTTGCAACAAGTTTTTCTGATAGGGCGCACACCACAGCCATTCCGACCCCATGAAGGCCACCGGATACTTTATAGTTGTCCTGGTTAAATTTCCCCCCTGAGTGCAGGGTAGTAAACAGGATTTCCATAGCGCTCTTTTTAGTATTGCGATAAAGGTCTACAGGAATTCCTCGCCCATTATCCTTGATAGTGACGCTATGATCTTTACCCAAGGTCACTTCAATGGTGTCGCAATGCTCGTTGAGCGCTTCATCCACGCAGTTATCCAGAATTTCCCAAAGCAAATGATGCAGGCCAGTGGAAGATGTGGAGCCAATGTACATTCCTGGACGTTTGCGAACCGGGTCGAGTCCTTCCAGGACTTGGATATCTTCAGATCTATATTTTGACATGGTATTTATTTTATTTTAAGAATGGTTTTACGTTTGGAAACGATAACACCTTGGCTCCCGCGGTTGCAGAGACGGACGCTTTTTACGGTGATTACCTTGTCATTTCCGGAATCAAACACGATTGTAATTTTATCTTTCAGGGTTACTAATTTAAACCCGACCACGCGGCTTTCCCCCGGTTTCATTAGGGTTACCCCTTTGCCCGATCCGGTTAGTTGGGTTATTTGCTCCGTGGCGATGACCACTGCTTTGCCTTTTTCTGTGGCCAGAAAAACATGATTGTGCGTTACCGGGGCGAAACCGATCATGCTGTCATTTTTTAAACTCATGATCTTTCTTCCCGAACGAGTGGTCTCGGCCAGATTGAATGACGGAAAGCGAAAACCAAAGCCATTGGCGCTAACAACCAGGAATTCAGTATTGTTTCCTTCCGATTTGTCGCTATTGAGAAAGTCCATCGAGGTTTGGCCCCCAGATTGTGCTGGGGAGCCTTCATCTGGAGAAGATAGGGTGAGCATGCCGATCACCTTTTCTCCATCGCTAAAATTGAACAAGCTTTGAACGGGTTCACCAAATCCGCTTCTTGTATAGGGCAGATTGTAGACCTTGGATACATAGACGATACCAAATGAGGTGAAAAGAGCGACTAGATTTCGTGTATTGGTTTGAAGGATATCGAGCAATTGATCGTTTTCCTTAAATTTAAGTGCGGAAGGATCGCTCAAGTTTTTTAATTTTCGGACCCACCCATTCTGACTGAGAATGATATGCACATCTTCATGCTCGATAAAGTCTTCCGCGTTATACTCCAGGCTTTCGATGGTTTTTATCAGGGTGCGACGTTTGTCTGAATGTTTTTTCTTGATTTCTTCGAGTTCTTCCCGTACCTCTGTCCAGATTTTTTTGGATGACGCGAGAATGGACTTGATCCTTTTTTTCTCCTTGAGCCTCTCTTTTTGCTCTTGCAGAATCTTCTCCATTTCCATGGCGACCAATCGATAGAGTGGAATTTCCAGAATCGCATTGGTCTGCTCGTCATCAAGTTTGAAATATTTCTGCAGTTTTTCGTGAGCTTCTTTGCGGGATTTAGAAGACCGTATCAACTTCAAGGCTTTGTCCAGATTGTTAAATATTGCCGCAAATCCTGCAAGGAGATGTAGACGTCTTTCAAGAAGAGACAGCTCATAATTCAACCGGCGTGAAACCACCTGTTTGCGAAATTCCAGGAAGTATTGGCAAATTTCCAAAAGGGATAAACGGTCGGGTTCCCCATTTGGTTTGAGGCAGTTGAAATTGAGTTGGAAATTATTTTCCAGATCCGTGTGCTTGAAAAGATAGCTCATCAGCTTGTTCTCATCGGCAGTACTTTTGAACTCAAGGACCACTCGAATATTCTCATCGCTCTC